>JAEXGP010000330.1 GCA_023450775.1 Actinomycetes bacterium
TCCCAGATCCTCGGCGGGCCCGTCGGCCTGGACGTCCCCTACCTGTGGGTCCGCGGCAACCACGACACCGCCGTCACCCAGGAGGCCAACGCCAAGGAGGGTGCCGTCGTGCTCGACGGCACCGAGACGACCGTCGAGGGGCTCGTGTTCTTCGGCGTCGGCGACCCCACGTTCTCTCCCAAGCTGGACAAGGCGGTCGTGAAGGAGGGCCAGACCAAGTTCAAGCAGCGCTGGTCGGCCGAGACGATGGTGCCGCTGTACCAGGCGCAACCGCAGGTGCCCGACGTCGTCTTGACCCACGACCCGGCCATGACCGACGCCATCGAGCCCAAGCCGCCGCTGCGCCTGGCCGGCCACACCCACGACCTGAAGGTCTCGGGCGGCACGAACCCCGACGGCACCCCATGGGTGCTCGTCATCAACGGGTCCACCGGCGGCGCCGGCCTGCGCGTGCTCGACAAGGAGAAGGAGAACCCGATGAGCGCGGTGATCATCACCGTGGACCGGGAGACCAAGCAGGCGCTCTACCTCGACGAGTTCTCCTACCGGCCGCTCGTGGACCAGACCTTCAAGGTCCGCCGGATCGACCTGCGCGACCTCGAGTCCGAGGGCGGCTGAGCCCGTCCACCCGTTCCGTCAGAAGACCGTGCCGACGTCGTGGCGGACGATGTGGTCGATGTTGCGCTCGGCCAGCGCGGCGATCGTGAGCGACGGGTTGGCGCACGCCGTCGAGCCGGGGATCAGCGCCCCGTCGTTGACGTAGAGCCCGGGCTGGCCCAGCACTCGACCGTGGTCGTCGCAGACCTTCCCGATGACCGCGCCGCCGAGCGGGTGGAAGGTGGCGGGGTCCTGGGCCGTCATGTCGATCGAGAAGACCGCACCGGCGATCTTGCCCAGCCGGTCGATCCGGCGCCTCGCCTCGGCCATCGCCGGGCCGTGGGCCGACGGCGGGAACGTCAGGCGGGCCTGGTCCGCCGCGGGGTCGTAGTGGAACCGACCGTGGCCGTCGGGGATGAAGATGCCGATCGTCTGCATGACGTTGAGCTCGGACGGCAGCGGCAACCCGGCGAAGATCGCGGTGAGCGGGCCGCCCGGATCGTCCCAGTCCAGCGAGGCCATCATCGCCGGGCCGCCCTGCGGCGCCCCCATGGGGCTGGACAGGACCTGCGTGGTGATGAGATCGCCGTTCGTGGACCACCACGCGCCCACGTCGTCGGGCAGGTCGCTGATGTCGCCCCGGCCGGCCGCCCGGACCAGCAGCTTGGAGGTGTTCGGCGAACCAGCGCACAGGAACAGCGCGTCGGCCACCAGCTCGACGTGCTCGTGGACGACGCCGTCCGTGTCGAGCCGGTCGGTGCTCACCACCCAGCGGCCCTGCTCGTCACGGACGATCCGCTCCACCCGGTGCAGCGCGAGGAGCTCGACCCGCCCGGTGGCCTCGGCCTTCGGCAGGTAGTTGGTGTCGAGCGATCGCTTGCCCGGACCGTTGGCGCCGTAGATGACGTCGCCGGACGTGAAGACGGGCGGCAGCTCGCCGCGCAGCTCGCGCCGCACCACGTCCCAGTCGATCGGCATCGGGACGCCGTGCGCCGCGGGCATGCCGGCGGCGGCCACGAACTCGGCGAAGCGGCGGCTCGACAGGTACGGGGCCGCGGCGAGCACGTCGTCGGGGATCGGCGAGGCGCCGAGCGCGGCGCGCACGAGCGGGTACCAGCGCTCGTCGAACTCCTGGTAGTCGAGCGCCGCGGGCATGACCCGGTCGAACAGGTCGCCGCGGGGCTGCACGGACATGCCGTGGTACGGCAGCGAGCCGCCGCCGACCGCCGCCGCGCACACCACGTCCATGCCGTTGCCGCGGATCCGCTCGAGCAGGCCGGTGTAGGGCTGCCACGGCAGCGACGGGATCAGGTTGCCGGCCGCGGTGTTCTCGCTGCTCAGCCACGACACCCGGCGGTCCGGCGCGTCGAACGTGGGGAACGTGCCCGGCTGGCCGCTGGCCCAACGGCGACCCCGCTCGACCAGCGTGACGTCCACGCCCTGCTGCGCGAGCCGCAGCGCGGTGACCGATCCACCGAAGCCGGTGCCGATCACCACCACTCGGCGCCGCTCGGTCCGCAGCGTCGGCACCGGCGCGCTCGGCGCGCACGCCACGAGCAGCCCCGCCCCGGCCACCGCAGCCGCGCCGCCGAGCACCTGTCGCCGACTGAACCGCGCCGGCGCATCGGACCGCGCCCCGTCTCCCGCCGTCTCGCCCACCCGCCTGCGCCTTTCGAGTCGTGCCCTACGTGGCGACCGCCTCCGCCGCGGTGGCCGTCGCCCACTTGTAGTCCGCCTTGCCGTTCGGACCCCGCCTGATCTGGTCGACTACGACGAGTCGCTTGGGACACTTGTAGCCCGCCAGGTGCGACTTGGTCGAAACGATGATCTCGTCGAGCAGCTCGTCGGAGCGCTCCGCGTCGGCCTCGAGCGCGACCACGCCGGTGACCGACTGGCCCCACTTCTCGTCCGGGAGTCCGACCACGTTGGCGTCGTGCACCGCGGGGTGCAGCTTGAGCGCCTCCTCCACCTCCTCGGGGTACACCTTCTCGCCGGCCGTGTTGATGCACACCGAGCCGCGCCCGAGCAGGCGGATGGTCCCGTCCTCCTCGACGGTCGCGAAGTCGCCCGGGACCGACCACACCCGACCGCCGAACTCCCGGAACGTGCCCGCCGTCTTCTCGGTGTCCTTGTAGTACCCGATGGGGATCGGACCGCCGACGGCCAGCACCCCGATCGTCCCGGAGCCCGGCAGCACCTCCTCGCCGTCCTCGGTGAAGACTCGGGCGTGCTCACCCAGCTGGAACGCCGCGGTCCCGGCCGATGCGCCCTTGCGGGTGACCGACGTGCCGAAGCCGGTTCCCTCCGACGAGCCGAGCAGGTCGGCGAGGATGGCGTCGGTCCAGCGGAGCAGCTCGTCCTTCACCGGCTGGGACCAGATCACGCCGGAGCTCAGGATCATCCGCAGCGACGAGAGGTCGTAGGGCGTGCCGGCCGCCTCCGCGTCCTCGAGCGCCCTCAGCATGGGCTTGGCGAACGCGTCGCCGACGATCGTGAGCTGCGTGATGCGCCGGTCCTGGACCGTGCGGCACAGCTCGTCGCCGTCGAGGGACCGCTGGGTCAGCGTGGTCACGCATCCGCCCGCCAGCAGCACGCCGTTGGCGGCGATGCCCGACGTGCCGTGCATGAGCGGCGCCGCCGCGAGCAGGCGGATGGCCTTGCCGCTGTCGTGGAAGGTGCGGGCCGCGGCGGCGAAGCCCTGGGGTGTGGTCGGCACCTCGGCCTTGATGACCCGGAACGTGGGCGCCGTCGTGCCCATGAGGCTGCGGTGCGGCCACATCACGCCCTTGGGCATGCCGGTCGTGCCGCCCGTGTAGAGGAACCACAGGTCCTCCTGCGAGCGGTCCGTCCGTGGCATGGGCTCGGCCGCCGCCAGCGCGTCGTCGTAGGCCAGCACGCCGCCGGGGAGGTCCCAGTCCGGCACGGGGTGCTCGTCGGTGGCGCCGACCACCAGCACGGTGCGCACGAGCGGCAGGTCGCCGAGCACGGCACCCAGGCGATCGGCCAGCTCCGCGGACACGATCACCGCCTCGGCGTCGGAGTTCTCGAGCAGGTAGTGCAGCTCGGACTCCAGGTAGCGGTAGTTGACGTTGACCGGCACGCAGCGGGCCTTGAACGCACCGAAGGTCGCCTCGAGGTACGCCGTGCAGTTGTAGAGGTAGAACGCGACCTTGGAGTCGGCTCCGAGACCGGCGGCGGTGAGGTGGCCGGCGACCCGGGAGGCGAGCGAGTCGAACTCGGCCCAGCTGCGCACCACGTCGCCGTGGATCAGGGCGTCCGCGTCCGGGATCTCGTCCGCGATCGCCTCCCACGCGGTGGCGATGTTCATGGTCCGAGCGGACGTCGGCCCCGAGGCTTCCGTGGCAGAGTTCATGCGCCTGTTCCCCCTGGTCGAGAGGAGCCCACCATGCCCGTGCTACGGGTGGATTCGCCAGCCGAGGCCGTTGCGCTGGTCCACCCAGTGGACACGCTCGCGGTGGGCCTCGGACCGGCCCATCCGGTCGCCTTCCTGCACGCCCTGGGCGAGCGGGACGACTGGGTGGGGCTGGAGATGTTCGGGGCCCTGCTCACCGACCTGTACTCGGTGTTCACCCGCCCGGGCGTGCACTACCGGAGCGGGTTCTTCGGCCCGGCGGAGCGACTGCTCCGCGACAGCGGGGCGGCGATCGAGTACGTGCCGGCCGACTTCCGTCGCTTCGCCCCGATCATCGAACGGCTCAACCCGCGGGTCGTGGCCACGGCCGCCGCACCGCCCGACGCGGACGGCTACCTGAGCCTGTCGGTGCACGCTGGGGCGACCGTCGCCGCGCTGCACGCCGCGGGCGCCGACCCCGACCGCCTGCTGATCGTGGAGTGCTCGCCGCACTACCCACGCACCTTCGGGATCGCGCCCACGCACATGCATCGGCTCCACATCGACGAGATCGACGTGCTGTTCGAGTCCGACGCCGCCCCTGTCGACCTCGCCGACGCGCCGGCGACCGAGGTCGACGCCGCCATCGCCGAGATCGCCACGCGCTACATCCCCGACGGGGCGACGCTGCAGACCGGGATCGGCGCGGTCCCGTCCCTGATCGCGACGGCGCTCGCGGACGGACCGGGCGGCGGCTACGGCGTGCACTCCGAGATGTTCACGACCGGGCTCATGCGGCTGCATCAGGCCGGCAAGGTCACGAACACGAACAAGGGCGAGTTCGACGGCGTGTCGATCACCACGTTCGCCGCCGGCACCCGCGAGCTCTACGACTGGCTCGACGGCAACGCGGACGTGCGCTTCCTCCCCGTCGACGTGGTGAACGACGCGCTCCTCATCGCCCGCAACCGCGACTTCGTGTCGATCAACGGCGCCACCGCCATCGATCTCTGGGGTCAGGTCGCGGCGGACACGATCCGTGGGCACCAGCACTCGGGCACCGGCGGCCACGAGGACTTCCTGGCCGGCGCCGGCCTGCAGACCGACGACCACTCGCTGCTGTGCCTGCACTCCTCGGCCGCCATCGACGGCGCGCTGCGGTCGCGCATCGTCACCAACGTGGGGCCCGACATGCTGGTCACCACCCCGCGCCACCACGTCGACGTGGTGATCACCGAGTACGGGGCGGCCGAGCTGGCCGGGCGCACGGTGCGCGAGCGGGCCCAGGCGCTGGTCGCCATCGCCCATCCCGACGTGCGCGACGAGCTGCAGGACGCCGCCGACCGGATGGGCTGACAGGGCCACTCCCGCCCTCCCCTTCCGCCGCCACGGTTCCGGCGCTTCGTTCCCGTTCCGGCACCCGTTCGGGTGCCGGAACGGGAACGGAACCGGCCCTCAGAACGAGGGGAACGTGCAGGGCGAGTTCTTGACCGACCCGTCCGGGCACGTGGTGTGGTGCCAGATCGCGCCGTAGAAGTCGAGGTCCTGCGTGATGTCCGTGATGCCCAGGAACGTCGCGTTCGTCAGGTCGGCCAGCCGGAAGCTCGTGTCCCAGAGGTACGTCTCCGAGAGGTTCGCACCGGTCAGGTCCGCGCTGTTGAAGTTGACCCGGGCCAGGAACGCGTCATGGAACGAGGCGACACGTGCGTCGGCCGACGTCAGCCGGGCGTTGCTGAGGTTCGAGCCGCTGAAGTCGGCACCGACCAGCGAGGCGCCGGTCAGGTCGGTCGGCACCATCTCGTGGAACTCGAGGTCGGGCCGGGTGTCGGCGAGCGTGGCGCCGTGGCCCACGACACCGTCGAGCACCGCGCCCGGCAGGAGCGTCCCCGAGAGCTTGGCCCCGTTCAACTTCGCGCCGGTCAGGTCCGCTCCGGTGAGGTTGAGCCACGACAGATCCGCACCCGACAGGTCGCAGCCGCTCAGGTCGACGCCCGGCCCTCTGACCGAGCAGTCCTTCCCGGGTGAACCACCCGGAGCTGGTGGTTCCGGCGTGCAACCCGCCACGACGAACGCCGCGACGGCAGCACAAATGACGACATGGATCGCGCGCATGGCAACCCTCCCTCTCTCTCGACGGCGAGCGTAGCCAGCTCGTCGTCGAGCGTCACGGGTGCGCCGGGATCCCCTCGCCGAGTGCTGGAGCGTTCAGCCGAGGACGAGCCGGGCGAGGGCCGCAGGGTCCTCTCGCCGGGCGTCGAACCACCGGAGCCACACGCCGATGCGGTGACGTCCGGCGCGGAGCCGGTACCGCTCGAGCGCGTCGGGGCCGCACGACCCCGTGCCGAGCCCGCGCTGGCCGGCATCGATGGCCAGGTGCGTGAGCGCGCCGTCGTGGGGCAGCTCGTTCGCGTGCGTGGCGGCGGCCAGGTCCGCGTCGGAGTGGCGCCGGGCCGAGAAGCCGAGGTCGCCGTCGGCCACCAGGAGCAGGCCCGACAGCGTGCCGCGGGACGACTCGCCGCGACCGTCGCCGCCCGACCGCGACTCGCGCAGCGCGAGCCAGCGCAGTCCGGTGTGGTGGCCGTGCTCCTGCGGGAAGGCGAGCGGCACGTACTGGTCCGCCACCGTCGAGCGCCAGCGGCCCACGGTCACGGACGCCCGCCGGTCCGGATAGCTCTCGTGCGGCCCCTCGCCGTACCACTCCAGCTCGTCGAACGAGCCGGGCAGCACGGTCGTGACGCCGATGCGGGGCACGTCGTCGAGCTCGGGCGGCAGGACCAGCGAGACCGCGAGGTGGCTCCACC
>JAEXGP010000354.1 GCA_023450775.1 Actinomycetes bacterium
GCGGGGGGCACCCCGCGCCGGGCGCCCGCGACCATTGGGGGGGGGGGCGCCGTCGCGTCCGGACCGGGCGCGTCCGGGCCGGGCGCGTCCGGGTTCAGCGCGGACGGTCGGCGAGCGCGATGCGGACCGGGCCCCGGAACGGTCCCGACGGATCGAGCTCGCGTCCCCGGGCCAGGATGCGCACCTCGCCGGTGCGGGCCAGCTCGGCGGCCGCGGACCGTGCGGTGACCATCTGGTCGCGCCAGTCCGCGCCGCCCACCACGCGAGCGGCATCGCTCGGGCAGATCGAGCGCTGGGGACCGCGGTGCCGGCACAGCGTCAGGATCGTGGCGACCAGCCGGTCGTGGATCGCCAGGGTCTCCGGCGGTTCCCACCAGGGTCGGCCGCGCTCGCCGAGTGCGACCTTGGCGTCGTGCACGCGCGCTCGGGCGGCGCGCTCGTCCTCACCGTCCCGAGCGCGGGTGGCGGCGCCGACCGCCCGTCGTGCCGCCATCAGCTCGTCGACCAGCTCGGCTCGCAACGGGTCGGGGATCGCCGGGTCCGTCGCCTGCCAGGACCGACCGTCGATCTCGATGTGGTGGTCGGCTCCGGACCTGGAGGCGGGGTTCGCTGCACGGGTGGTGCCGTCCATAGGCGGCTCCGTACCCGCCCGGCGGCGGGCTCAACCGGGATCGGCGGGTGTGCCGTGGTCGCCGCCACGGTTCGGCGCGGCGACCACCGGCGACGTCTCAGCCGGCCAGCTCGTAGAGCGTCGCGTTGGCGAGCCCGCCTGCCTCGCACATGACCTGCAGCCCGTAGCGGGCGCCGCGCTGCTCCATCGCGTTGATCAGCGTCGTGGCCAACCGGGTGCCGGACGCTCCGAGCGGGTGACCGAGGGCGATGGCGCCGCCGTGCACGTTGACACGGTCCAGGTCGGCCCCGGTCTCGTCCGCCCACGCCAGGACGACCGGAGCGAACGCCTCGTTCACCTCGAACAGGTCGATGTCGTCGATGCCGAGCCCGGCCCGGTGCAGGAGCTTGCGGGTGGCGGGGATGACGCCGGTGAGCATGTAGAGCGGGTCGTCGCCCTCCACGACCGTGGAGCGGACGACGGCGCGGACCGGCAGCCCGAGCTGCTCTGCCCGCTCGCGGCTGGCCACCAGCACGGCGGCGGTGCCGTCGGTGAGCTGCGAGGACGTGCCCGCGGTGACCGACCACCGGATCTGGGGGAACCGCTCGGTCCAGTGCGGGTGCTCGAACGCCGGGCGCAGCGCGGCGAGCCGCTCGAGCGACGTCTCACGGATGCCCTCGTCGGCGCTCACGACCGTCAGGCCGCCCTCACCGTCGCCGACCTTGATCGGCGCGATCTCGTCGTCGAAGCGACTTGCATCGCGGGCCGCGGCGGCGAGCTCCTGGGAGCGGAGGCCGAACTCGTCGAGCCGCCCGCGGTCGAGCCCCCACTTCGCCGAGATGAGCTCGGCGGCGACGCCCTGCGGCACGAACCCGTCGGGGTAGCGCGCTGCCAGCCGCTCGCCGTCCAGGTCGTCCGTCCCGGCGGCGGACGAGCCCATCGGGACGCGGCTCATGGACTCGATGCCGCCGGCGATCACCAGGTCGTAGGCGCCGGCGAGCACGCCCTGCGCCGCGAAGCTGATCGCCTGCTGGGACGACCCGCACTGGCGGTCGACGGTCGTGGCGGGCACGCGCTCGGGGAACCCGGCGGCCAGCACGCCGCGGCGGGCCACGTTCACGCCCTGCTCGCCGACCTGGCTGACGGCGCCCACGATCACGTCGTCGACCAGCGCGCCGTCCAGGTCGTTGCGCTCGACCAGCGCTGCGAGCGGGTGGGCGAGCAGGTCCACGGCGTGGACACCCGAGAGGGCGCCACCCGCCTTGCCCTTGCCCAACGGGGTGCGCACCGCGTCGACGATCACTGCCTCGGTCATGTCAGCTCCTCTGGTCGCGGGTGCGTGGGATCCGTACTCCATTGCATCATGCAAGGGAACCTAGGACGGCCGGCACCTGTTCCACAACGGGATGCGCCGGACGTCACAACCGCGACGACGAGGCAGACTCAGGGCGTGAGGGTCGGGATCGCACACCACCTGGGTTGGGCCGTGGTCGTCACCGCGACCGATGACCACCACGTGGTGGACCGCCGGCGGATCGAGCTCGTGGACGGCGACCTCCCGCCGGCGCCGGTGCACCACGAGGGCGGGCCCCACGAGCTGCACCGAACCGGTGACCCGCTCGACGACGCCCAGCTCGCCGACCTGGTGGCGACCGTGCGGGCCTCGGCGCGCCGGTGCGCCGAGCGGGCGCTCGACGAGCTCGCCGCGGAGGTCGGGGGACCGGTCTCGTCGGTCTCGGTCCGGGCGTGGCCCGACGACTTCCCGGACGACGTCGTCACGCAGCGCCGCGTGCCCTACGAGAGCCGAGCGGACTCGGTCATGTACTGCCAGGTGCTGGCCGAGGCGGCGGCCGGCCGCGGCTGGGACGTCCACGTCTACGACGCCAAGCGCGTGGAGGCCGATGCCGAGGCGGTCCTCGGCGACCGGGCCGATGACGTGCTGCGCGGACCCCGGGCCCGGCTCGGCGCGCCGTGGGCCAAGGACCACCGCACCGCGCTGGCGGCCACGGTCGTCGCGCCGTCCTGACGTTCTGTTGCGCGATCGACGGCAAAGAGGTCGTAGATCGCGCAACAGAACGGCGGGCGCGGTGGTGTGGCACCATCGACCGGTGGCCGATCCCCCCATCGACCCGCAGCGGCTCAGCAACCTCGTCGTCCTACGGCAGGTCCGCGACCGCATCGACCGGGAGTACGCGGAGCCGCTCGACGTCGAGGCGCTCGCCCGCGGCGCCCACATGTCGGCCGGCCACCTCAGCCGCCAGTTCCGCCAGGCGTTCGGCGAGTCGCCCTACAGCTACCTGATGACCCGCCGCATCGAGCGGGCGATGGCGCTGCTGCGGCTGGGTGAGATGAGCGTGACCGACGTGTGCTTCGCCGTCGGCTTCTCGTCGCTCGGCACGTTCAGCTCGCGGTTCAGCGAGCTCGTCGGCATGCCGCCCAGCGAGTACCGCCAGCTCGCCGTCTCCACCGAGGGCATCCCGCCCTGCGTCGCGAAGCAGGTCACCAGACCGGTCAGGAATCGAGAAGTGCCGCCGAGACCCGTTCCTTAGGGTCGACGGCATGGAACTCACGATCAACTCCAGCTTCCTCCCTCACCTCGATCCGGACGCCTCGTTGGGCTTCTACCGCGACGTGCTGGGCTTCGAGGTCCGCCTCGACGTCGGCCACGGCGACATGCGGTGGATCACGATCGGTCCTCCCGGACAGCCCGACACGGCGATCGTCCTGCACCCGCCGGCGGTCACCCCCGGTCTCACCGACGAGGAGCGCACGGCGCTGCTCGAGATCGTGGCCAAGGGCAGCTACTTCGGGGTCAACCTGGCCACGCCGAACCTGGACGACACGTTCGCGGCGCTCGAGTCGCAGGGCGCCGACATCGTGCAGGAGCCGATCGACCAGGACTACGGCGTGCGCGACTGCGCCGTCCGCGACCCCGCGGGGAACATGATCCGGATCCAGGAGAAGGCCTGAACGGCTGGAGGA
>JAEXGP010000385.1 GCA_023450775.1 Actinomycetes bacterium
TGGGTGGCCGCCCTGGGCCTGGACGACCCCGGCGGGGGCCGGGTCGTGGTCCACCGTCACGGCGTGAGCGACCGCGACGCCGGCCGCGTGGCGTGCTTCGCCGCGCTCGGTCCCGGCGAGGTCGAGCTCGACGGTCGCAAGGTGCTGGGCGTGTCGCAGCGCCGGACCCGCTCGGGCGCCCGGTTCCAGTGCATCGCCTACCGCACGTGGGAACCCGAGCGGCTGCTATCGCTGCTCACGCCCGGCCTCGCCGCCGGGTCGCGGCGTGGGTCGCCGGGGGCCGGCGGGGGAGCGGACGCGACGTCGGCGCTGGTCGACGTGGCGCTGCGGGAGCGAGCGGGGGCCGCGCTGACGCCGGGGTGGGACGTGGTGGAGCGGCTGCTCCCTGCCCTGCCCTGACTCGGCCTGCCCTGACTCGGCCTCCAGCCGTTCCTGCGTGAGCTGACGTCGCTGGGCGACGGCACTTCATGCCAGATCGGCTCGTCGCGCCCGGTCGCGGGCCCCAGTTCGCGCGCTTCGCGCGAACTACACCGCTGTAAACGTTGTTTGGTGGGGTTCGGTGGTTTAGGGTGGCTCGAAGTGGAGGAGAGGGGAGCAATGTGGCTCGCCTGGGTGCGGTGAGACCGTACCCCTCCTCCTCATCGCAGACCCGGCCCGGTCGCCCGACCCGGCCGGCTCCAGACCGGCGGTGCCGGACCGACGAGCCCCAGCAGCGGAGCGGGCGTGGACTTCTACGGAACCCATGAGCACACGATCGACGGCAAGGGCCGACTGGTCCTGCCGTCGTCGTTCCGCTCCGCGTTCTCGGACGGGGGCATCGCCACGCTCATCGAGGACTACGCCGCGCTGTTCACCACCGACGAGTGGGACCGCTACCGCCGCAAGATCGAGTCGTCGGGCGTGTTCGACCGTGACGACCTGCGTCACCTGTTCTCGATCGCGTCGCCGTTCGAGCCCGACGCGCAGAACCGGATCTCGCTGCCGCAGCGGCTCCGCGACGTGACCGGCCTGGACCGGGAGGTCGCGATCGTGGGCTCGGTCCGCTACGTGTCGATCTTCTCCCGTGAGGAGTGGGCCCGCCGCGAGGCCGCGATCGAGGCCAAGGCCGCCGAGGGCCGCTCGCTGGCCGACAAGTTCCGGGAGCTGGACTTCCTGTGATCGCAGCGGCCCGCACCCTCTTCCAGTCCCTGTCCGCCCACCCCGCGCCCCCGGTGTCCCCGGTGGCCGATCCCCTGGCCGACGTGAGGGTTGGCCCAGAGCTCCGTCCGCGCCATTCCGTGCCGTCCGGGGAGACATCCCGGCGGTCGTCGCGTCGTCGGGGGATCGACCACCGGGGGCACCGTCCCCGAGCAGGCGGAGACGCCCACCTGAGCGGAGCGGGAGACGCCCACCCGAGCGGAGCGGGAGACGATGGTCGATGAACCGCAGCCGCCTGATCCTGGCGGGGCCGGAGCGCCGCGCCCGTTCGTGCACGCCCCGGTCATGGTGGACCTCGTGGTCGACCTCCTCCGGGACGTGCCCGACGGGCTCTACGTCGACGCCACCCTCGGCGGCGGCAGCCACGCCGAGGCCGTCCTCGACGCCCATCCCGGACTGGAGCTGCTCGGCCTGGACCGCGACGACGTCGCCATCGCTGCCGCGACGGAGCGGCTCGCCCGCTTCGGGGACCGCGTCCACATCGTCCGCACCGGGTTCGACCAGCTGGAGCGGGTCGTGAGCGAGCACCTCGAGACAACCGATCGATCCGATCACCGACCACAGGGAGCGAGTGCCGTGCTGTTCGACCTTGGAGTGTCCTCCCCGCAGCTCGACGAGGCCGAGCGCGGCTTCTCGTACCGCTCGGGCGCGCCGCTCGACATGCGCATGGATCGCCGTCAGGCGTTCTCCGCGGTCGACGTGGTGAACGACTACTCGTTCCCGCAGCTCGCGCGGATCATCGAGACCTACGGCGAGGAGCGGTTCGCTGGCCGCATCGCCCGTGCGATCGTCGACGCCCGGCCGATCCAGAACACGGCGCACCTCGCCGAGGTGGTGCGCGCCGCCATCCCGGCCGCGGCGCGTCGTCACGGCGGACATCCCGCCAAGCGCACGTTCCAGGCGATCCGCATCGAGGTGAACCGCGAGCTCGACCAGCTCGCCGAGGCCCTCGAAGGCGCCATGGCGGTGCTGGCCCCCGGTGGGCGGATGGTCGTGATGTCGTACCACTCGCTCGAGGACCGCATGGTCAAGCAGACCTTCCGCGATGCCGAGACCGGCGGTTGCACCTGCCCGCCGGGCCTGCCGTGCGTGTGCGGTGCCGAGCCCACCGTGCGCCTCCTCAAGCGCGGCGCCTGGAAGGCCACCGACGACGAGATCGCCGCCAACCGCCGCGCCGAGAGCGTCCGCATCCGCGCCGTCGAGCGGATCCCGGAGTCCGCGTGACCGCAGTCCGCTCGCCCCGATCCCGCGACGCGTCCTCGGGCGCGTCCGGTCGGGCGCGCACCCGTCCGTCAGCCCGGTCGCTCCCCCAGGAGTCGGCCGGGCCGCGCCTCCGCCTGATCCGCCGGGAGGGCCGGCGCCGCGACATCGGGTGGCGGGCCACCGTGGTGCTCTGCATCGTGGGGTCGTTCGCGGCCCTCGTGGCATCCGTGGCCATCCAGAGCCAGCGGATCGCCCTGCAGGAGGAGGCGGACGTGATCGCCTCGCGCACCGCGGAGGCGCACGACCGCAACCGTGAGCTGCGCATCGCCGTCGTGCAGGCCGAGTCCCCCGAGCACGTGCTGCAGGTGGCCCGCGACGCCGGGCTCGTCGAGCCGGGCCCGATCGCGGTGGTGCCGGCGGCCACCGTTCCCACCACCGTCCCGACCACGCTCCCGGCCACGCCGGACGCGAGCTCGGCGACCGGCGGGACCGCCAGCACGATCACGCCCACCGGCGACCGCCGGGCCTCCGCCGGATGACCGCTCGCTCGTCCGGTCCCCGACGCCCCGCCACGCGCGGGCGCACGTCGGGGAGGGGACCGAGCCGGAACACGAACAGCCGCGGCCGCACCGCGCCCCGGTCGCCGGCTTCGCACCGACAGCCCGGCGTGGACCGGGCCGCCGAGGCGGCCCGCACCCGTCGTCGCCTCTGGGGCATGGTCGCCGCGTTCGGCGTGCTCGCCCTGCTGCCCCTGGTCAAGCTCGTCGGCGTGCAGTTCGCGGACGCCTCCGCACTCGCGGCCGAGGGCCTGGAGCAGCGTCAGCGCACGGAGACGATCCCGGCGCAGCGAGGGTCGATCCTGGACCGCAACGGCACCGAGCTCGCGATCTCGGTGCCCCGGACCACCGTGGCCGTCAGCAAGGTGCGGCTCGCGGCTGCGGGCATCAGCGACGATCCGATGCTGCGCGAGTTCGGCACCCGCCTGGCGACCCTCCTGAAGATCGATCCGGAACCGGTCGTCGAGGCGATCGTGTCCGCCGATCCGGATGCCCGCTGGGTGATGGTCGCCCGCTACGCGGACCAGGAGGTGGCCAGGGCAGCCGCGGCACAGCTGGCCGAGCAGGACATGGACGGGGTGCTGATGCTCGACCCCTCCTCGGAACGGGTGCATCCGGGCGGGGAGTCGGGCGTGCGCGTGATCGGGACCGTCGGCCCCGACGGGCCCGGACCGCGGGCCGGCGTGGAGGCCGCGTACGACGACGTGCTCCAGGGCACTCCGGGCAAGCAGGTCGTGGAGCGCGGCTCCAAGGGCGAGACGATCACCGACGGCGAGCGCGTGCTCGAGGCGCCGGAGCCGGGCGAGGACGTCCAGGTCACCCTCGACCGCACCCTGCAGTACGAGACCGAGCAGATCCTGTCCAAGGGTTCCGCCAACGCCCGGGCCGCCGGAGGGATCGCGATCGTCGGCCGGCCGTCCACCGGCGAGCTGCTCGCCGTCGCCGGCGTGGAGCGCGACGAGGAGACGGGGGAGATGGAGCTGTCCACGCGGCCCCTCGCCCTGTCGAACGCCTACCAGGCGGGTTCGGTGTTCAAGCTCGTGACCACCGCCGCCGCGTACGAGGCCGGCGTGATCGACGACCACTCCACGTTCACGGTGCCCTCCAAGATCCGCGTGTACGACCGAGAGTTCAGCGACAACGAGACCCACCCCGTCGAGACCATGAACGTGGACCAGATCGTGGCCGAGTCCTCGAACGTGGGCACCATCCAGATCGCCCAGCGCCTGGGTGCCGAGAAGCTGCACCAGGCGCTCGTGGACTTCGGCTTCGGCCGCGTCTCCGCACTCGGCCACCCCGCCGAGAGCGCCGGCCTGCTGCCCGACGTGGACTCCTGGACGCCGCCCGACACCGCCGCCGCGTCGATCGGCTCGTTCCAGTCCACGACGGTGCTGCAGCTGTGGTCAGCGTTCAACGTGATCGCCAACCAGGGCATCTACGTGCCGCCACGACTGGTGGAGGGCACGGTCGGCGCCGACGGGAAGCTCGATCCTGCGCCGGCGGCCGACACCCGCCGCGTGGTGTCCGCCTCGACCGCGGCGCGGGTGAGCCGGGCGCTGCAGGCGGTGGTCCAGGCGGGCACCGGCAAGCAGTGGAGCCTCCCCGGCTACCCGGTGGCGGCCAAGACCGGCACCGGCCGCATGCCGAGCCCCGAGAAGGTCGACGACGAGGACGCCTACATCTGGAAGGACGGCACGTACCACCACGTGACCACGTTCGCCGGGTACCTGCCGGCCGACCGCCCGCAGGTCTCGATCACCGTGATGCTGTTCGACACGGCCCAGGGCCTCACCGGCTCCACCTCGGCCGGCCCGATCTTCAGCGACCTGGCCCGGCTCTCCATCCGGGAGCTCTCGATCGCCCCCACGTCCGACGCGTCCGCCACGTCCGGCACCGCCGGGGGCGACGGCCTGGTCCGCTCGGCGCCGGCGGGTGCGACGGCCGCCGCGACCGACCGGGCGCTCGTCCCCTCGACGACGACGCCGGCCCGCAAGGGCACCGGCTCCACCAAGGGCAGCGGGTCCACCAAGGGCAGCGGCTCCACCAAGGGCACCGGCTCCACCGGATCGACGAAGGGCGCCTCGACGACCGGCGGTTCGGGGGCCTCCACCCGTTCGGGCGCGACGTCGACCACGATTGCATCCTCCGGTCGCTCGAGCACCACCGCGGGCGCCGGGTGACGATCCGGTGACGGCCGGCTGGGTGCAGCGGTGGATGGACGGAGACGGCGTGCGGAGCCCGGCGTGAGCGAAGCAACGGTGACGATCGGCGACGTGGCGACGACGTTGGGCGCCCGCGTCACGGGTGTGCCCGTCGCCGAGCGCGACGCGTCCGGCCGCGTGGCGCTCTCGGCGGTCACCCACCACTCCCGTCGCGTCA
>JAEXGP010000388.1 GCA_023450775.1 Actinomycetes bacterium
GGCCGCGCCCGCGCCCTCCACGACCGCCGTCGCGCCGGAGAGACCGCCGAGCGCGACGTCGGCGGCGGCGGCGACGCCGATCCCCAGGAGCTCGTGGCCGAGCTCGATCCGCAGCGGCGAGCGCCGGTCCAGCTCCTGCAGCGCCGTGAGGTCGCCGGGTGCCACGCCCTTGCCGGCGTCGAGCGACAGCGCGCCCGACGCGACCTGCTCCTGGAGCTCGGCGACGAAGGCGGCGATCGCCGCGTCCCGGTCGTCGGGCGCCGCGCTGATTCCCGCCGATGCGCCGCTGACCTGCTGCTCGAGCAGGGCCCACGAGTAGGTGCGGGACCGGGCCATCGTGCGAGCGCCGTCCTGGAGGACCTTCTTGGCCCACCGGACCACCCCGTCCGCGTGCGCCGCGCCCGGCAGGTCGATGACGACGAACGCGTCGGTGGTCGAGAGCTTCTGGAGTGCCACGGGCCGCAGTCTGCCCGAAACCGTCGGGCACGGTCGCCGGCGCGCCACGGGACGGCGCGCGGCGACCGCCGGAACCCGCGACGCCGGAAGGCGCGACCGGTCGGTGCGACGCGGAGGCGTGCAGCACGACGTGTCGGAGCGGGCCGGAAAAACGCCGGAGGCCGTGTGGAATCGAACCCCCCGTGCCGATTCCACACGGCCTTGCCGGACACCGGGAGCCCTCGGGAACCGAGCGCCTCGACCGGCGTCAACCACCAGGTGGTTGACGCAGAGCACCATAGGCCGAACCGGTGACCGCTGTCACGCAAAAGTTTCGGGAGTGTGAACGGTGTTCGGAGATCGCGTCGCGGTCCGTCGGCGCACGGGCTCGGCCCGCGCCGTTCAGAGCTCGTGCTGGGCCGCGACGCGTCGGGCGAGGATCGGTCGGATCCGTTCGGCGATGATCCGTTGGTGCTCGGGGTGGTCCCGGTAGACGACGTAGCCGTCGACGTCGTCGACGTCCGCGACCACCACCAGGTCCGCGTTGTCGTCCGCCAGGTCCAGGTCGACGCCGACCACGTAGCTCCGCAGCTCGGGGATCTGCGCGGGGAGTCCCCGCAGCGCCTCGGCGATCGACTCGATCTCCTCGGCCGGTGTGCCGTCGACGAACGTGAGCAGGACCACGTGGCGAACCATGGCGGGCGAGCCTACGGCCGGCGCCCCCGACGGTCCGACCCCGGACGCGATCCGGGGGACCCCGTCGGGTCCCCCGGGAGATGAGCACTCGGGATGTTCCTGTTGCAGCACCAGCAGGGAGACAGGAGTGCGATGGTCGTCACCGGGCTGGATGGCAGCCGACCCGGTCACTGTGTTCGCCGCCTGAGCGGCGGTTACAGAGGTACTGACGCACGGGGCTCCCGGAAGTCGCGGGAACTCGGAAGATTTCTCGGATCTCTCCGGCGCCTCGATGCGGGAGCGTGGCGGTGGGCCGCAGGTCCTGGGTCACGCGACTCAGGGACGCGACTCGGGGACGCGACTCAGGGATGGACGGTGAACGGCTGCTCCAGCAGGTAGCCGTGCGGCACGTGCTGGCGGCTGCCGTCGGCGGACTCCACCTCGACGGTGGTCGGGTGGACCTGCACGATCCGGCCGGTCACCTGCATCCCGCCGACCGTCTCGCACGACAGCATCCAGCCCTCCCGGAGCTGTGCCCGCAGCGCACGGCCCGCTGCGAGCTGCGCCGCCACCTCTCTGCCGCCGAACGACGACAGGAGGGCCACGGTCGCGGCCGGCACCGCCACCACGATGACCACCAGCGCGGCGATCATGCCGTCCGCCACGCCGGCCTGGTGCAGTGCCAGCAGCAGGGCGATCACCATGATGAGGATCCGCAGGACCCGCTCGAGGTTCTCCTGGCGGACGCCGCTCGCGCGGCGCGCGGACTGGCCGACCGCGGCCGACACGCCGACCGCGACGGCGTACCCGATGATCACCATCACGAAGGCGAGCAGCAGGTCCGGGAGCTGGTCGCTGATCGTCTCGCCCATCTCGTCGAGCGCGTCGTTGTCGAGCACGGCCACGGCGATGACCAGGCCGACGGCCGTCGAGGTCCAGAACACGAGGGAGCCCACCGAGCGCGCCGTGGCCCGCACGGCGGGGGAGCGGTCGGGCCCGCCCCGGGCGGCGCGCACGAGTCGCCCGCCGAGCTCGCCGAGCAGCAGGCCGCTGCACACGGCCACGAGGGCCCAGATCCAGTCCGTCACGTCGCGATCCTCCCTTCGGCGGGTCCGTCGCCCTCCCGGGCGAGCTCGGTCCCACTCCTGTCGGCAGCAGGCCCCGGCTCGGTGAGGATCGTCATCAGCGTCCTCGCGCCCAGGCCCAGCAGGTCGAGCGCCGTGCCCGCGGCGGAGCGGGCGATCAGGCGCTGCGACACGGTGTCGGCCACCCGGTCCTCGATGTCGCTCGGCGGGGCCAGCAGCGCTCGCAACGACACCTGCAACGCACCGTCGTCCGCCTCGAGCTCGGCATCGAGGGCGTCGGCGTCGAGGCCCAGACCGTCGAGCTCCAGCGCGTCGGGCGTGGGATCGGGACCACCCGGTTCCGGTCGGTCGTTCATGCGTCCTCCTCGGCGCGGTCGGCCTCCTGCAGCGCACGACGGGCGCGCAGCAGCCGGGTCTTGACGGTGGGCACCGGGACGTCGAGCGCCTCGGCGATCTCCTGGTACGACATGCCTTCCACCTCCCGGAGGACGACGATCGAGCGGCTGGTCTCGTCCAGCGCGGCGAGTGCACGGCCCACCGCCGCCAGGCTGTCCAGCCCGGCGGCCCGTTCGGCCGGATCGGTCGGGTCCGCGAGCTCCGGCATGTCCGACGGGTCGGTGGCCAGGTCGCGACGGCGCCGGAGCGCGTCGATGGCCGTGTTGTGCGCGATCCGCAGCACCCACGTGCGCTCCGAGGCGTCGCCGCGGAACCCGCCGAGCGACGTCCACGCCCGCATCATCGTCTCCTGCACGACGTCCTCGGTGAGCTGCCGGTCGTGCAGGATGCCGAAGGCGAGCCGGAAGACGGCGTCGGTGTGCTCGTCGATGAGGTCGCCGAGCTGCCGGTCGAGCGCTGGGCGCTCGACCGCGCGGAGGTCGGCCCGGCGGGCTCGTCGGCGGCGGGGGAGGGCAGGCACGACCGTTCCAGTGTGCGGGTGAGGCGGCGGAAACCGTCGCGTCGGAGGGTCGTTGCGGACCGGCGTCCGGTCGTGAAGGCTGCCCCGGATGCGTGAGTTCGATGTGGGGATCGGCGCCCTGGTGGTGCTGCACGGTCATGGCGACGAACCGGCCTCGGCCCGGGAGTGGGGGCGCCGGGTGGCGCCCGCGGGCTGGGAGGTGGTCGCTCCGGGCGCGGCCCGGGACGACGACGGCGTGCGCAGCTGGTTCCCCACCGGTCCCCGTGGCGCCGATCCCGTCGAGCTGACCCGAGCCGCCGGGCGGGTCGCCGAGCTGGTCGAGCGGCTGCAGGAGACGGGTCGCCCGGTGGCCGTCGTGGGCTTCTCGCAGGGCGGGGCGCTCGCGCTCAGCCTGGGTCTGGCGGGTTGCCGGCCCGACGCGGTCGCATCGGTCTGCGGGTTCCTCCCCGACGTCGACGACGACACCTTCCTGGACCGGGTGGGCACGGGGCCGGACGCGCCGCCCACGCTCCTCGTCGCCGGCGACGCGGACGAGCACGTGCCGGCCTTCCTGTCGACCGACGCCGCCGCGGTCCTGTCCGCCGGCGGCCGGACGGTGACGTCGGTGGTGGAGCCCGGCGGCCACGAGGTGACCGCCGCGGCCGCCGACCGCGTGCGGTCGTGGGTCGCGGAGCAGCTCGCCCGGTCGATCCGCGTGTCGCTGGGACTGCCGGTCGACCGCGTCTCGACCGGCGCCGAGCTGGTGTCGGGCGAGGCCATCGCCGAGCTGTCCGCCGCCTACGAGCGCTACGGCTTCGGCGCCGCCTACGTGACCGACCACCCTGCGCCCGACGACCGCTGGCTGGCGGGCGGCGGGCACCAGGCGATGGAGCCGACCGTCGCCCTGGCGGCCGCGGCGGCGGCCACGCGCCGGCTGCTGCTCCACACGAACGTGTACGTCCTGCCGTACCGCAACCCGTTCATCGCGGCGAAGTCGCTCGCATCCCTGGACGTCGTGTCGGGCGGCCGGCTGATCGTCGGCGTCGCCGCGGGGTACCTGCGGCCGGAGTTCCGGGCGGTCGGCGCGGACTTCGACGACCGCACCGCACGTCTGGAGGATTCCCTGCAGCTGCTCCCGCGCATCTGGAGCGAGGCCGGCGTCGCCGCCGAGGGACGAGGCTACGAGGCCCGCGCGGTGACCGCCGAGCCGCGGCCGTGGCAGCGTCCGCACCCGCCGATCTGGGTGGGCGGCAACAGCGGGGCCGCCATGCGGCGAGCGGTCCGCTACGCGCAGGGCTGGTCGCCGTTCCCCACGCCCGGCGGCATGGAGTCCGCGGTGAAGACCGCGGCGATCGCCGACATGGACGACCTGCGTGCCGCGCTGGCGCGGGCCCGCGAGCTGTGCGAGGCCGAGGGGCGGACCGCGCCGCTCACGATCTGCTTCGTGCCGTTCTCGCTGCAGGCCTACCTGCACGACCCGGTCGGCGGGCTGGCGCCGATGGTGGACGAGATCGCGGAGATGGAGTTGCTCGGCGTGGACTGGGTGTCGTTGCAGGTGCCGGGCCTGGCCCGGTCGGAGGTGGCCGAACGGGCCGCTGCGCTGGCCCAGGCCCTCGACCTCCGCTGACGTCGGTCGGCGTCGCCCGTCGCGCCGCCCGCACTCGGGTTTCGTTCCACCCTTTCGACGCTCCAGCGTCGAAGAGGTGGAACAGAACGCGAGACGAGTCGGCGAGAAGGGTCAGACGGCGAGGAGGTCGGCGACGGTGGTGATCGTCGCGACCATGGCCAGCGAGTTGGCCAGCACGGCGTCGCCGAAGTCGGCGGGCACGCCGACGACCGCGTCGGACGGCACGACCACCCGGTAGCCGAGGTCGGCGGCCGACAGGCACAGGCCGAGCACGCCGACGTTCAACGACACGCCGCAGGCGATCACGGTGGTGGTGCCGAGCGAGCGGAGGAGCGCGTCCAGGTCCGTCCCGGTGAACGGGGTCAGCCCGTGGTGCCGGACGCTGCGCAGGTCGTCGGAGGTGTCGCCGAGCTCGTCGACCAGCTCGACCGCGGTGGTCCCGGCCAGGATCTGGGCCGGGTTGCGGGAGAGCGCCGCGGTGAGCGGCGTGTTGAGCGCCGTGCCGCGCCGGTCCGGGCGCCACTGGGCGATGCAGTGCACCACGGGGA
>JAEXGP010000409.1 GCA_023450775.1 Actinomycetes bacterium
CGAACCCGACCACGAGGCACGCGCCGATCCCGACGCCGGTCCACCCGCCGAGACCTCCCGTCGAGCGCGAGGCCACCCAAGCCGCACCGCCGAAGCCGAGCGCCAGGCACAGGACGGGCACCGGTCCCCGGACCGCGCGGTCGGCGCCGGCTCTGGTGTCGGACAGCGCGTCGAGCGGCGTCACCCGGGAGGCCCGCACCGCCGGCCACAGCGAGCCGGCGACCGTGACCACGAGCCCCACCGCCAGCGCCACGACCACCATGGCCCAGGTGATCGCGAAGTCGACGTCCACCCCGGCGACCCGCACCACCCGGGCGCCGACGTAGGCCAGCACGACGCCCAGCGCACCCCCGACCACCGATGCGGCCACCCCGATGATGACCGCCTCGCTGACGACCAGCCGGGCGATCGTGCCGCGCCGGGCGCCGACCAGCCGCAGCAGCCCCAGCTCCCGGGTCCGCTGGGCCAGGATCACGCTCAGCACGTTGACGACGACCAGGACCGCGACCAGCACGGTGACGCCCGCGTAGACGACGGTGGCGGTGCGGACACCGTCCTCGATCGTGCCGACGGTCTGCTGCGTGGCGGCGGCGGCCGACGTGATGGCGTCCACCCGAACCGAGTCGGGCAGCGCGGCGGTCAGGCGCCGGCGGAGCGCGTCGGGCCCGGTGCCCGACGTGGGGATGACCGTGATGCGGTCGACCCGACCGACGGCGTCGAGCAGCTCGGGCGCGACGACCGGGTCGAGCACCACGTGGCCGTCGGCGAGCGGCACGTTGACGCTCCCACCGTCGGCCGGCACCGACGGCGTGGGAGCGGCGACCGGCGCACCGTCGCCCGACCCACCGGTCGAGCGCGACCCCACGGGCGCGACCAGCGCGGTGATCGTGACATCGCGGGTGCCCGTGGGGAGCTGGAGCCTGCCGCTGCCGCCCACGTACTGGTCGGCGACGAGCAGGCCGCCGGCGTCGAGCGCCACCTCGTCGGGGCCGGTTGGTGCCCGACCCTCGACGATGGTCCACCGCTCCGGTTCGAAGGTGGAGGACAGCACGACGCCGCGCAGCGTCTGCGGGCGGTCGACCGGACCGTGCCAGCCCACCTCGAACGCCACCGGCTGGTCGAAGGAGCCCTCGGCCGACGCCACGCCCTCCACGCCGCGGATCCGCTCGAGCAACCGGTCGTCGAGCGCGGTGGCCGTGGCCAGCCCCGACGTCTCGGCGGTGACCACGACCGTCCCCTCGGGCAGCGTGGTGACGGCCTCGACCGAGTCGCTCGGCGCCAGCAGCCGCGACAGCTGCTCGGAGAACCCGAAGGCGCCCGTGGTGAAGGCGACGGCCACGACGACGGTGGCGAAGACGATGAAGACCCGGCCCGGCCGGGCCCTCAGCTCACGGCGCACCAGCGGGGCGGACATCGACGAAGGCTAACGACGCGCCTCGATCGCCGGGCATCGCCCGAGGCGCCGCGACGCTGTCCGCGTCCGGCCCGCAGCCGGGTCGGCACCGGCCTGACAGAAGGCGGTCATCCGACGTTCCCCCGGCGACTGACCGGGTGCACGTCAAGGGTGCGAGGAGTTCGCGGCAACACCAAATACCGTGTCGAGCATGCACAACCCGACCTCCCTCCACCGCGGCCGCTCCGGCGGCCGACGCACGAGCGCTCTGCTGCTCGCCGTCCTCGCCACCTTCGCCTTCGTCGCCGCTGCGTGCGGTGGTGACGACGACGAGGCCTCGCCGTCCAAGAGCTCCGACGAGCGCGAGACGACGACCACCGAGAAGGACAAGAAGACCGATGCCGGCATCGCGTCGGGCATCCTCGACAGCGTCAGCAAGAGCGGCAAGTTCGACGAGAGCGGCCTCGGCGAGGACGTCGAGCTCTGCCTCGGCGAGTCGCTGATCGACGAGCTGGGCGTGGACGCCGCCGAGGAGATGGGGTCGGCCGACCCGACCACCTACAGCGAGGAGGAGCTCGACGCCCTCGTCAACGCGTTCGACGCCTGCGTCCCCGGCTCCGCCATCGCCGAGTCGATGACGACGTCCTTCTACGAGAGCGCCGGCGCCAAGACCGCTCCGTCGTCCGAGGTCGTGGACTGCGTGGCCTCCGAGCTGGACGGCCGCACCGGTCAGGTCGTCCGCGAGGGTGTGGCGGTCGACTCGGGCGAGGTGCCCCAGCTGACGCTGCAGATCATGGACGCCTGCGTGCCGCCCGCCGACGTGACCGCCCTGCTGCAGGCCGCGTTCGTCGACGCCGGCCTGACCGAGGCGCAGGCCACCTGCACGGCCAACGCGCTGGAGGGCCAGATCTCGGTGTCCGACCTCGCACAGGCCGGTCTCGAGGACGGCTCGCCCGAGCTCGAGGCCAAGGTCGAGGCCGCGGCCCAGAGCTGCGCCTGACACTCGCTTCCCCGGCGCCGGTCCGCCGGCGCCACCAGACGTCCGCTGCGGGCCCCTCCGGGGGCCCGCAGTCGCGTCCCGGGACCTCCCCGTGCGTTTCGTTGCGCGATCTACGACCTGGTTGCCGTAGATCGCGCAACAGAACGGGGACCTACTGGGCGTGCTCCAGGCGGGCCAGGGCGACCCGGCCGGTGCGCTGCAGGTCGATGATCCCGTAGGGCCGCAGCAGCTCCTCGAGGTCGTCGAGGCGCGTCGGGTGCGCGTCGAGGCTGAGCGTCAGCTCGTCGTGTCCGACGTCGAGCACCCGGCCCTCGAACAGCTCGACCAGCTCGATCACCTGGC
Organism: Actinomycetes bacterium; assembly: GCA_023450775.1. GTDB lineage: Bacteria > Actinomycetota > Acidimicrobiia > Acidimicrobiales > Microtrichaceae > Dermatobacter. Next base: position 2,736 of record JAEXGP010000409.1, read on the forward strand.
TGCGCACGTCGGCCGTGGCCTTCACCGTGCAGAGCAGCAGCTCCCGCTCCACCGAGTCCTGCGGGCTCAGCTCGCTGATCTTGATGACGTTGATCAGCTTGTTGAGCTGCTTGACGATCTGCTCGAGCGGCGCGTTCTCCACGTCGACCACGATCGTGATGCGGCTGAAGCGCTCGTCGTCGGTCGGCGCGACCGCCAGCGAGTAGATGTTGTAGCCACGACGGGCGAACAGGTTCGAGACCCGGGCCAGCACGCCGGCGCGGTTCTCGACGAGCACCGACAGGACGTGGTGACGGGCCGGCTGCGTGGAGCCCGACGAGCCGCCGGCGCTGGACGTGATGGCGCTCATCGGCCGCCCTCCCCCAGCGACGGGTCGACGACGATGGCGTCGTTGCTCAGGCCTGCGGGCACCATGGGGAACACCTTCTCGGCGCTGTCGGTGCGGAACTCGAGCACCACTGGCCGGTCGTCGATCTCGTTCGCCTTGTCGATCGCCGGGCCGACCTCCTCGGGCGACTCGACGCGCATGGCGACGCAGCCCATGGCCTCGGACCACTTCACGTAGTCGGGCAGGTCGGGCGACAGGTACACCTCGGAGTAGCGCTCCTCGTAGAACATCTCCTGCCACTGGCGGACCATGCCCAGGTAGGCGTTGTTGAGGATGGCGACCTTCACCGGGATCCGCTCGGTGGCGGCCGTGACCAGCTCCTGGGCGGTCATCTGGAAGCAGCCGTCGCCGTCGACCGCCCACACCATGCGGTCGGGTCGGCCGACCTTGGCGCCGATCGCGGCGGGGACCGAGAAGCCCATGGTCCCGGCACCGCCCGAGTTGATCCACGTGTACGGGTGGTTGAAGTGCCAGTACTGGCTGGTCCACATCTGGTGCTGGCCGACGCCGCTGGCGACGATGCAGTCCTCGGGCGCCCGGTCCCGCAGCTCCTCGAGCACGTACTGCGGCTTGAGCAGCCCGCCGTCCTCGGTGCGCTCGTAGACCAGCGGGTACTTCTCCTGCCAACCCGAGATCGTCTGCTTCCACGGGCGCCGGTCGTCGCGGTCCGACTCGGGCGCCTGGCCCTCGGTGCGCTGCCGGAGCACCCGCACCAGCTCCTCGATCACCAGGCGGCAGTCGCCGACGATCGGCACGTCGGGGCGACGGACCTTGCCGAGCTCGGCGGGGTCGATGTCGACGTGGATGATCTTGGCGTCGGGGGCGAAGGCGTCGACCTTTCCGGTGACCCGGTCGTCGAAGCGGCTGCCCAGCGCGATCAGCAGGTCGGAGCGCTGCATGGCGGTGACCGCGGTGTAGTTGCCGTGCATGCCCGGCATGCCGAGGCACAGCGGGTGGTCGTCGGGGAACGCGCCCCGGGCCATCAGCGTGGTGACGACCGGGATGTCGGTCAGCTCCGCGAGCGCTCGCAGCGCCTCGGCCGCACGGGCCTTGAGGATGCCGCCGCCGGCGTAGATGACCGGGCGCTCGGCGGCCAGGATCAGCTCGACCGCCTCCTTGACCTTCTTGGGGTGGCCCTTGGTGGTCGGCTTGTAGCCCGGCAACGAGGTGGCCACGTCCGCGTCCGACGGCCAGTACCAGTCCATGGCCGACGCCGGGTTCTTGGGGTCGACGATGTCCTTGGGGATGTCGACGAGCACCGGACCGGGGCGGCCGGTCGTGGCGATGTGGAACGCCTGGCGGATCGCCAGCGGGATGTCCTCGGGCCGCGTCACCAGCTCGTTGTGCTTGGTGATCGACCGGGTGATCCCGACGATGTCGCACTCCTGGAACGCGTCGGTCCCGATCGCCGGGCGGGGCACCTGTCCGGTGATCACGACCATGGGCACCGAGTCCATGAACGCGTCGCAGATCGGGGTGACGATGTTCGTGGCGCCGGGACCCGACGTCACCATCGCCACGCCGGGCCGCCCCGTGGCGTGCGCGTAGCCCTCGGCCATGTGGCCGGCACCCTGCTCGTGACGCACGAGCACGTGGCGGATCGGGCTGTCCAGGATCGGGTCGTACACCGGCAGGATCGCTCCGCCGGGCAGACCGAAGATGACCTCGACCCCCTCGAGCTCGAGGGATCGGATCAGGGCTTCACCACCGTTGGTGTTCATCGTGCTGCGTCCATCTGTCAGGGTCCGTCGGGCGTCGGTCATCCGGCCCCGGAGCGTGCACCATGGCCGGAAAACCGGAACGACCTCCCGAGAGGGAGGTCGTGTGGCGCACGCGCGGCTGAGGTCCCGGTCGTGCGCCTAGGCGACTACGAGGAGGGTGCTCAGCTGGTGCATCGTCGGACAGTCTGCCCCGGTCCGACCCGATTCGCCAACCGCTACCGCCGTCGGATTCTCTGGTCGGGAGTCCGACAAGGGATGTCGTTGCGCACCCCTATATGCCTATTGGGCGCAGAGGCCGGTGACCGTGAGGTCGTCCGGGCCGGGGGCGCTGTCGTCCGCCACCGACAGGATCCCGCTGAGGTCGAACGTGCCGTCGGCCTGCACGGTCAGCTCGCGGACCGTGCCCTCCCGGTCCTGCGACGCGCCTCGGTAGGTGACGCTGCCCGTGCCGTCCTGCGCCCGGATCTCGAGCGTGTTGCCCGAGTCGTCCTGCGCGGTCAGGTCGATCGCCGACTCCGAACCGCTCGTGCACGTCTGCAGGGTGAGCGTGGCCTTCTCGGTCCCGATCGTGACCTCGACGGTGCCGTCACCGGGCGCCGAGGAGTCCTCGGTGGTGGTCGTCGCCTTCTCGGTGGTCGAGCTGGCCGTCGTGGAGCTCGCGGCGCCGTCCTCGGAGTCGTCGCCGCAGCCCACCAGGGCGACGGTCGCGAACACTGCGACGAGGACGGCGATCGGACGGAGCGGACGGGCCCGGTTCATGGCGCCCGACGCTACTGCGACGTCAGCCGCCGGGGGCAGGATCCGACGGACCGAGCGGGAACGGGCAGACGCCGAAGTTCGCGTCGCACAGCGCCTTGTAGATGATGAAGAAGATCCCGTTGCCGATCCACTGCGCCTGGTTCTGCGCCTGCCACTCGTCCGCGGGCGGCTGCCCCGTGCACCCCGCCACGCCGAAGGTGGCCATGGCCCCCACGAGCACCGCTGCGATCCCGGTCCTGAGCTTCATCACACACCCCTTGGTCGCCCGCGGCCGCCCCGCGGTGGCCGCACTGCAACCGTTGTACCAACGCAGCGTGGGGCACGGTGAGGGCGAAATCTCATCGGTCGCCGTCGTGGTCGTCGTCGCGGTCGCCGGCGCCGGCGCTGAGCACGAGCGGCAGCACGAGGGTCAGCGAGTCGGGGACGAACGACTCGCGTGCGACCAGTTCGCGCAGCTCGTCGACGGTCACCCAGCGGGCGTCGACCACCTCGCCGTCGTCGAACGACACGGGACCGTCCCACACCACGGTCCAGGCCCGGGCGAGCTCGGCCACGTCGTCGTCGGCGTACGACAGGTCGCCGTCGGCCAGCGGCACCAGCTCGACGTCGTGGACACCGACCTCCTCCTGCAGCTCCCGGGCGGCGGCCGTCTCCCACTCCTCCCCCGCCTGCACCACTCCGCCCGCGGCCAGGTCCCAGCGGTCCGGCCACATGTCCTTGTGCGGGCTCCGCCGGTGCACCAGCACACGGTCGGCCGGGTCGCGCACCACCACGAACGTGCACCGGTGACGGAGGCGCTCGGCGCGCATCCGGGCGCGGGTCACCACGTCGAGCACACGGCCGCCCTCGTCCACGACCTCCACCAGCTCGTCGCCCGCAGTGCCGTCCGGCACCGGCCGCTCGCTCCCCGATGACATGCCGGCGAAGGTACCGTCCGACGCGTGGCGATCGGCGTGTACCCCGGCAGCTTCGATCCGCTCACGATCGCCCACCTCGCCGTGGCGGACGTGGCCGTGCGGCACCTGGGCCTGACGCGCCTGGATCTGGCGATCTCGCGGAGCGCGCTCGGCAAGGAGCACCTGGACGACGCCTCGATCGAGCGCCGGACGAGCGGGATCCTCGCCGCGGCCGGCGACCGCCCGTGGCTCCGCGTGGTCGTGATCGACGCCCGCCTGATCGCGGACATCGCCGACGGCTACGACGCCGTCGTCATGGGCGCCGACAAGTGGGCCCAGGTCGTGGACCCCGCGTGGTACGGCGACGACCCTGCCGAGCGCGACCGGGCCGTCGCCCGGCTGCCCCGCGTGGCCATCGCACCTCGTCACGGGCATCCGATCGCCGAGCACCCGCTCCCAGGCGGTCCCGGCGTCGGCGAGCTCGTGCTGCCGGTGCCCGACGAGTTCGGAGCGGTCTCGGCGACCGCGGTCCGCTCAGGGCGCAGCGAGTGGGCGGCCGCGCCCGACGGACCCGGACGGCGCAGGTGAACGGATGGTGGGCCGCCGCCGCGGCGGGTGCGCTCGCGGCGGTGGTC
>JAEXGP010000414.1 GCA_023450775.1 Actinomycetes bacterium
CGAGTCGATGCGCTGGCAGAACCGACCGACGTTCCAGCAGGTCGTGAGCTTCGGGGCCTGACCCCGATCACTGCCGTCCCGGATCGCTCAGCGATCGCGACGCAACGCCACCACGTCCGCTGCGCCAACCGTGTCGGCCCCGACATGGCGCACCACGCGGGCGGGCGAACCCACGGCCACCGTGTACGACGGCAGGTCGTCGCACACGACCGCGTTCGCACCGACGGTCACGTGGTCGCCGATCGTGACGCCGGGGAGCACCACGACGCCGGTCCCCAACCACGATCCGTCGCCGATCCGCACCGGCTCCGCCGGCTCCATGCGGTGACCGATCGGGATGTCCGGATCGGACGGATCGTGTCCCGCGTCGGTGATGTAGACGCCCGGACCGAACCACACGTCGTCGCCGATCTCGACCCGGCGATGGGCCACGACCGACAGGCCCGGTGCGGCCCAGACCCGGGACCCGATCGAGATGATCGGCTCGCCGCCGTCCGCCGCAGCAGGCTCGGGGACGGCCGCCAGGGTGGCACCGGCGGCGACGAGCGTGTCCGCACCGATCGAGATCCGCTCCACCCCGAGCAGCGTGGCGTGCGGCTGCTGGATCATGGTTCCGTCGCCGAAGTGGTCGAACCCGATCCGGCGGCCGTCGGCGGCGCCCACGTAGGCCCACCGCAGCGCCTCCCGGGCCAGCCCGACGGCCGCGGTGGCCGCCGTGTGCAGCAGCGGGTGGACCACGCGCACCTTCACCAGGTCCGCGACACGGGTCGGCAGCAGGTCCGTGGGGAGCGGGATCGGCACGGCAGGACGGTAGCAACGTCCGGCCGGCGGACCCTGCTCCGCACGAGCCGGGACGCTCACGGCAGCGGCGCCTGCATGAACTCGGTGACGACGAACAGCGTGGTGTAGCCGTCGCACACGCCGTAGACGGCAGCCACGCCGACCGTGTCGTAGACCTCGTCGAGGATGTTCGCCCGGTGGTCGGGCGAGGCCAGGAACGCGTCGTGCAGCTCGGGGATCGTGTTGCCGACGCCGACGTTCTCCCCGAGCTTCAGCCAGCCTTCAGGTGCACCCGAGCTGAGGCGCGAGTGGCGGAGGTCGCACGTGTCGCGGAGGTGCTGCGCCCACGTGTCGGCCTTGACCTCCAGCACCACGTCCCGCTGCAGCGGCGGCAGCCCCTCGGCGGCGCGGGTCTCGTTGAGCAGCGCCACGATCTCGCGCCGGGCCTCCTCGGTGGTCTCGCACGCAGTCAGCGCGCCGGTGGCCAGCGTGCCGATTGCCACCAGCACCACCAGGGCGCCACGCCACCGGCGGGATCCGGCCAGCCTCCTCGCTGTCGTCTGCAGTCCTTCCACCATCTCGGTCCTCCTCGTCGGTGCGACGCACTCGTTCCGTGCGGGGCGCCGCGTGTCTCGGACCACCATGCGGATCGCGGTGGGGACCTCGAATCCGTGGGCCCACCTGTCGACCGCGGCGCCCGTCCGTGGGCGTGCTCGAGGGAGGACGTGCAGCGACGCGCCGCAGCGCGCGCCGTCGGCGCGCGCTGCAGTGGGACGGCCGGGATCGGACCGCAGGAGCAAGGACGTCGGACGACGGCCCGCTCAGCCGGCCGCGTCCGCCATCACCGGGCCGAGGGCCGTCGCGAGCTGCGCCCGGGAGGTGATGGCGAGCTTCGCGAACACCTTGTGCAGGTGGTACTCGACCGTGCGGACGCTGATGAACAGCTGGCCAGCGATGTCCGAGTTCGACGCGCCCGTCGATGCGAGCCGGGCCACCTGCTCCTCCCGCACCGTGAGCTCCACCGCCGACTCGACCGACCGCTTGCGCGCACGCTCACCGGTGGAGCGGAGCTCCGAGGCGGCGCGATCCGCGAACGACACGGCGCCGATCCGCTCGAAGGTCCGACCGGCCGCACGGAGCTGGGCCCGGGCATCGACCCGGCGCTTGCCCCGCCGCAACCACTCGCCGTAGAGCAGCTGCGTCCGGGCGAGCTGGGGTGCCAGGCGAGTGCGCTCCAGGAGCTCGATCGAGCGCAGGAAGTGCCCCTCCACGTCGTCGCCCGGCGACGTGACGGCGAGCATGCGGTGCAGCAGCCCCGACGCCCACGCGTTCGGTGCCGTCTCGACCTGCGACGCGAAGCGGGCCACCAGGTCGCCCACGTCGGGACCGGCGTCCAACCGGCTCGCGGCCTCCACGAGCTCGGGCAGCGCCCACGCCGACACCGCCGGCTCGTCGCGCTCCACCAGCGCCGTCACCGCATCCACGGCGTCCTCGTAGCGACCGGTGGCGTTGGCGACGACGGCGAGCCCGTACTCCGCGACGCTGAGCTCCCGGCCGGCGCCGCGATCGGTCAGGCGGTGCGCCAGCTCCGACAGGTGCTCGGCTGCGCCCGGTCCGCCCCTCCACGCGGCGAGCAGCAGGCGCGCGCCGCTGGGCGCCGGTGCTCCCGACGCACCGGCGATCCGGGTGGCCTCGGCGACCGCCGCCGCGGCCCGCTCGGTCTCACCGCGGAGCACGTGGAGGCACGCCCGGTCGTCGAGGAGCCAGGGCAGGTCGACCAGGTCGCCGTTGCGCCGGGCGCGTGCCACGTGGTCGTTGGCCAACCGGTCCCAACGCTCCTCGTCCCAGTCGGCCGCGGCCCGCACGATCATCAGTCGTGGACCCGAGGTCCAGGGGGCCGTGCTGCTCAGGTCGGTTCCCGCTGCCGACGTCCGCGTGACGAACCGTCCGGCGTCCCAGACCGCCTCGGCGGCCCTGCCGAGGACCTCCTCGTGACGGGTCCCTGACATCCCCGAGCACCTCCCGGCCATCGCCACCAGCGCGTCGGCCGCCTCGGCCCGCCGCGTGGCGGCGAGCTCCGCACGTGCCCACAGGAGGGGCTCGGCGTCCTCGGACGCACCGGCGGGCTCCCGATCGGCGAGCTCCAGCAGGTGCCGGGCGTCGGGCAGGTCACCGGCGTCGATGGCGGCGGACGCGGCGCGCAGCGCCCGACGTCGGCGGGACTGCCCGTCGCCGCTCAACATGGCGGCGCGACCCAGGAACGCGGCGACCGCCGGGGAGCCACCTCGGCGGCGGGCGTGCTGGAGGTGCTCCTCGAGCAGCGAGGCCACCCGCTCGTCCGGTCCGATGCACGAGAGCGCCACGTGCCACGCGAACCGCTCCGGCGCGTCGCCGCGGTCGGTGGCGTCCGCCACCGCACGGTGGGCCCGACGGCGCTCACCCGGCGACGCGTCCCAGTAGACCGCAGCCCGCAGCGCCGGATCGGCGAACATGACGTGGTCGCCGACCTGGAGCAGACCTGCGTCGTCGAGCCGGCCGACCACGTCGGCGCCGAGCTGCAGCTGCTCGAGCGCCGTGAAGTAGGTGCGCGGGTCGCCGGTGGGGTCCGCCGCGGCCACCACGAGCGCCAGTCGTTCGTCCGCCGAGCAGCCCCGGGTGGCCCCCGACCACCCGACTGCGGGGGCACCGATGCCGTACCCGCCGTCGATGACCGACGGCGCGGCTCGCAGGAGCGATGCGGGTCGACCCGCGCTCTCGGCGACGAGCCGGTCCCGGACGTCGTCGGCCACGCGCTCGGGCTTCGACCGGGCGACGAGCGCCCGGGCGTCGGCGTCGGTCATGGGTCCGAGGTGCAGGGCGTCCAGGCCGGCCAGATGGCGTGGCACCTGCGCACCCCGGACGGTCAGCACGATCGACGTCGCCGTCCCGCCCGTGCGCCGGGCCATGACGCCCAGGGCCTCCACCGACGGCTCGTCCAGCGCGTGGACGTCGTCGACGGTGATCAGCGTGGGCGTGCCGTCCGACAGGGCGTCGAGCGTCGCCAGCGCGACCTGGTGGGGCTCGCCGCCGGCGGGATCCTCCCGCTCGTCCGTCTGCCAGGTGGCTGACCGTCGGAGTCCGAGCTGCAGCTGCTGGACGCCCCCGAGTGGCACGTCGCGCTCGGCGACGGTCCCGACCACGGGGATGACCC
>JAEXGP010000432.1 GCA_023450775.1 Actinomycetes bacterium
GGCGGGGGAGCGGCGGCCATCAGTCGCTGCGCGGCGAGCCGGTCCTTGATCTCGAGCGTCTCGGGCGACGACACCGGGTAGAAGCAGGCGAACACGTGACCGGGCGTGTTCGGGTTCTCCTGCAGCGTGGGCCTCTCCTCGTGGCACCGCTCGCGGGCGTACGGGCACCGCGGGCTGAACGGGCAGCCCTTGGGCGGGTTCACCAGGTCCGGCGGCCGGCCGCCGATGGCGGCCAGGCGTGTGTGCGACGGGTCGCCCAGCTTGGGGATGGCAGCGAGCAGCGCCTCGGTGTAGGGCATCTGCATGTCGGCGAACAGCGCGTGCGTGGGGGCCTTCTCGACGATCCGGCCCGCGTACATCACGGCGATCTCCTGGGCACGCGAGGCGACGACACCCAGGTCGTGGGTGACCAGGATCATCGCCATGTAGCGCTCGCGCTGCTGCTCCGCGAGCAGGTCCAGGATCTGCGCCTGCACCGTGACGTCGAGCGCGGTCGTCGGCTCGTCCGCGAACAGCAGCTTGGGGCCGCAGGCCAGCGCGATGGCGATCACCACGCGCTGACGCATGCCACCCGACATCTCGTGCGGGTAGGCCGAGAACCGCTGCTCGGCCTCGGGGATCCGCACCGCCTTGAGGAGGGCGACCGCGGTCTCCCTCGCCTCGGCCTTGTCCATGTCGAGGTGGTACCGCAGCGACTCGGTGATCTGGTTGCCGACCTTCATGACGGGGTTCAGCGCCGTCATCGGGTCCTGGAACACCATCGCCATCTCGGTGCCCCAGAGCTCCCGGTAGCCCTCGGAGTCGAGCGCCGAGATGTCCTTGCCCTCGAACGTGACCTGGCCGGAGCGCTCGGCGGTGGACGGCAGCAGGCCCATGATCGACCGCGACAGCACCGACTTGCCGGAGCCGGACTCGCCGACGATGCCCAGGCACCTGCCGCGGTCCAGCGTGAACGACACGCCGTCGACGGCGCGGACCAGTCCTCGCGGGGACCGGAAGTGGGTGGCGACGTCCCGGACGTCGAGCAGCGGGCCGGAGCCCGGCACGCCCGTGGCGGCCGGTCCGGCGATCACGTCAGGGCTGCTCACAGCACGCTCTCCCGCACCTCGAAGCGCTTGCTCACCACGTCCGCCAGGTAGTTGAGGGCCAGCACGGTGAGGAACAGGACGACGATCGTGAACATCACGATGTGCGGCGCCCGGTTCAACTGGTCCTTGTTCTCCGAGATGATGTTCCCCCACGACGGCGTGGGCGGCTGGACGCCGACGCCGAAGAGGCTCAGGCCGCCCTCGGCGACGATCGCGATGCCCACGCCGAGCAGCGAGATCGACAACATCGCCGGGAAGACGTTGGGGAGGATGTCGCGCAGCATGATGCGCCAGTTCTTGGCGCCCATGGCCCGGGCCGCCAGGACGAACTCACGCTCGGACCAGCTCATCGTGTTGGCCCGGGTGATGCGACCGAGGATCGGGATCGACACGATGCCCAGGCCGAGCACGACCACGCCGATGCGCTGCACGCTGCTCACCTGGTCGCCCGACGACAGCACGGTCACCAGCGACAGGGCCAGGACGAACTGCGGGATGGCGAGGAGGATCGTCATGATCGGCGTGATGATGGCGTCGACCTTGCCGCGGAAGAACCCGGTGGCCAGACCGAGCAGACCACCGATGACCAGGCCGAACGCCACGGCGCCGAAGCCGATCGCGAACGAGGCCCGGGTGCCGTAGATGATGCGTGCGAGGAGGTCGCGGCCGTTGGCGTCGCCGCCCAGGATGTGGCCGCCGACCGGTCCCTGACGGGCGATCTCGGCGAACGACTCGTTGGGGTCGGGGATGAACGGCAGCAGCGGCGCGAAGATCGCCAGCAGCAGGAGCCCGACGAGCCAGACGAGCGCCAGCCAGGCGGCGAAGCCCATGCCCTTGCGGCGCTTCCGACCCTCCTCGGGGAGCGGTTCGAGCTGGTCGGACTCGACCGCGAGCCCGTACACCTCGATCGAGGGATCGAGGTTCATGATCGACGGGTCGCGGGTGGGGACGGGATCAGTTGCCGGCATGTCGGATCCGTGGATCGAGGACGGTGTAGAGGATGTCGACGAGGAAGTTCACGACCACGTAGAAGATGGCGATGATCGCCACGATCGACTGGAACGCCACGATCTGGCGGGTCGCGATCGCCTCGCCCATGAGGTAGCCGAGTCCGGGGATGTTGAAGACCACCTCGATGATCAGCGCGCCGCCGATCAGCGTGCCGATGTTGAGCCCGGCGACCGTGAGCAGCGTCAGCGACGACGGGCGCAGCGCGTGGCGGAACAGGATCCGGCGGGTGCGGATGCCCTTGGCCTTCGCCATCGTGATGAAGTCCTGCTGGAGGGTGGCGATCATGTCGCTGCGCAGCAGGCGCATGTAGACCGCGACCTGACCGACCGCGAGCGTGATCGTCGGCAGGATCATCGATCGGACGTGGTCGGGGAACGACTCCTCGATGGCGGTGTAGCCACCGGTGTCGGCCCAGCCGAGCTTCACGCCGATGTAGTACTGCAGCACGAAGCCGAGCGCGAACGTGGGGATGGCCAACATCGCGAACGCGGACGTGTTCGACAATCGGTCGAACCAGGTGCCCTGCTTGTAGGCGGCGACCACGCCGACGGGGATGGCGATGATCAGGGCGAGCACCTGTGCGTAGACCATCAGCAGGATGGTCGGCGGGAGGGAGTCGACGACCCGATCCGCGACCGGACGGCTCGAGCTCACCGTGTAGTAGTTGCCGAGGTCCCCGGTCACGAAGCCGCCCAGCCACTCGCCGTAGCGGACGATGAACGGCTGGTCGAGACCGGTCTCCTCACGGACGAGCTGGCGTTGCTCGTCGCTGCCGAACGGGACGAGCACCTCGACGGGGTCGCCCGGCAGCAGCTCCAGGAGGAAGGACGCGAACAGCGTGACCAGGATGACCGTGATGACCAGCTGTACGAGCTTCTTGGCGATGCCCACTGATGCAGTTCGTCCTGTCGCTGGGAGGGGCGGGTGGAGGAGTGGAGGCGGGAGTCGAACCTGAGGCCGGTGGTGAGGCGCCCGAGCGTACCCGGGTCACCTCACCACCGATGTCACCTCAGCCCTTGGAGATCCACATGCCGCTGACCGGGTGGCCAGTGGCGAGACCCGGGAACGGCTTGCCGCCGTCGGGCAGGTCCGGGCCGTACACGCCGTGCACGTCGGGCGCCGAGGCGACGTCCCAGATCGTCCAGTTCAGCCACGCGTTCCAGACCTGCGAGCCGAAGCGCTTGTTGACGTCCTGGTAGATCGTCGCGGCCTTGGCCGAGTCCGACTCCAGACGACCGGCGTCGAGCAGGGCGTCCATGTCGGGGTCCTTGAACTTGCCGAAGTTCACCGGCGAGCCGCCCTTCCACCAGACGTACTGGAGGTCCGGGGCGCCGCCCGGGTGGTTGCGCCACGCCATGGCGTTCCAGTCGGAACCGAGGGCGGTGTTGATCAGGGCGGCCTGCTCGACCGACTTGAGGCTCACCTTGAAGCCGGCCTTCTCGACCTGCTCCTGGATGAACTGCGCCGACTTCACGGTCGACGGGTCCGGCGTGGTCAGGACGGTGATCTCGAGGGGGTTCCCGGTCTCCTGCTCGTACTTGGCCGCGTAGTCCTTGGCCTTGTCGAGGTCGTACTTGGGGAACCCGGCGTCCTCGAGGTAGCCCACGGAGCCCTCGGCGAACGGCCCGGAGGCCACCTTGGTCAGGCCGAGGTTGCGGACCTGGTTGAAGGCGTCGCGGTCCACGGCGTACGCAGCGGCGAGGCGGGCGTTGATGTTGTCGAACGGCGGCTTGGACGCGTTGAACATGACGTACGCGACCTCGGCGAACTTGTCCGACTCGACGAGGCCGACCTTGCCGTTGTCCTTCTCCGTGCGGAGCCGGTCGATGTTCTCCGGCGTGGAGGTGTGCATGGCGTTGAGCTCGCCGGCGAGCAGCGCGTTCACACGGGCGTCACCGTCGGGGATCGGCCGGTAGGTGATCTCGTCGAGGTACGGCAGGGCGTTGCCGTCGGCGTCCTTCTGCCAGTAGTCGGGGTTCTTGGTCGCCGTCAGGTGGTCGTTGACCTTCCACTCCTTGAGCTTGAACGGGCCGGTGCCGATCAGGTTGCGGTCACAGGTCTCCGGATCGTCCAGCTGCGCCTGCGCCATGATCCCGAGGCGGCCCGAGCTGTGCAGGTAGGCGGCGAAGGCCGGCCACGGCGTCTTGGTGCTGACCGTCAGAGTCAGGTCGTCGACGACGTCGACGCTCGTGATGTTGTCCAGCACGAAGATGAACAGCAGCGGCTTCCGGGCGGGGTACGCACCGCGGTAGGCGTCCAGGTTGTTCTTGACGACCGTGGAGTTCAGCGCCGTGCCGTCGTGGAACTTCACGCCCTCGCGGAGCTTGATCGTCCACTGGGTGAAGTCGGCGTTCGGCTCGACCGACGAGGCCAGGAACGGCTGGTACTCGCCGTTCTCGTCGGGGGCGGTCAGCGTGTCGTAGATCGTCCGGGCGACCTGGATGCCGGCGATGGCCAGCTGGCCCTCGGGGAGGCACCAACCGCCGCCGTTCTCGGCCTCCAGGCCGTAGGTGACCGAGCCGCCGTTGACCGGCGTACCTGCAGCGCTGTCCCCGTCGCCGGAGCCGCCGCTGCCCTTGTCGTCGTCGTTGCCACCACCGCACGCTGCGGCGATCATCGCCAGCGCGAGCACGCCGGCTACGAGCCACGACCAGCGCGTGCTCATGGAGCGTCGTCGAACCACCGTTGGTACCCCCTGGGTGTGAGTGACCTGGTCCGTCGGAATCCGGCCCCGCCGTGACGGGCTTCACAGGTCAGGTGGGCGCACTTTAGTGCTGCTCGCGACACTGTCAACGCGGCTCGACGCCCCTCGAACGAGCCGTCCGCGCGCTCCGTGCCGGCTCCCTCACGGGCCCCCGCACGCTCGGCGGGCGGCGCCGGCGCGCTGTTCCGCGAGCGGCGTCAGGGAGCCGCGCCGGGCAACGGCAGGGCGTCGCGGTAGGCGTGCGCGAAGCCGAGCACGGTCTCCACGTAGGTCTGGCTGCGGTTGTAGGTGAGGTAGGCGGCGCGCAGGCCGGCTTCGCCCGACAGGTCGCCGCTGCGGCACAGGTAGACGCCGGCGCCGAGCGCGGCGTCGTACACGTTGTCGGGATCCGCCCGTCCGTCGCCGTTGCCGTCCCGGCCGACGGCTCGCCACGTGCTCGGCAGGAACTGCATGGGTCCGACGGCCCGGTCCGTGGTGGCGTCGCCGTCGAGCTCGCCCCCGTCGCTGTCGTTCACCACTCTGAACCCGTTCGAGCCGTCGAGTGGCGGGCCGAGTATGGGCGGCGTGACCTCGCCGTCGGCCGCGACCTCGCTCCCCAGGTAGGTGCCGTGGCGGCTCTCGGTGCGACCGATGCCGGCCAGCGCCCACCAGCTGATCCGGCACCCGGGGTCCCGGACCTGGAGCGTGCGCTGCGCCCGCCAGTAGGCGTCGAGCGCGACCGTGGAGATGTCGGTGCCGTCGACCGTCGCGTTCAGGCGAGCGGTCGTCACCGCGTCCTCGGCCGCAGCCACGGTGCGCTCGTCCTCGGCGACCGCGGCCCGCAGGCGGGCCGCTCGCGACGTGAGCTCGTCGACGCGGCCGCCGATGCGCTCCCCACCTCGTTCCAGCCGGTCCACCTCCTGCTCGAGTGACGAGGCCCGCGACGACAGGAACGCCACCGCATCGCTGGCGGCACCGGCGGCCGCATCGCCGAGCACGGCCTCGCGCCGCAGCTCCTGGAGCTCGGCCGCCCCGAGCGTGGGGTCGAGCGAGCGGTCCTCGGCCGTCCCCGACACGAACCACTCCGCGGCGATCGCCCGCACCGCGGCGCGGCGCGCCTCGAGCGCGTCGAGCACCTTGGCGAGCTCGGCCCGCCGGCGCTGCAGCAGTCCCGCAGTGGCACGCGCCTGCTCCTGGGCGGAGCCCAGCGCTGCCTCCGTCTCGGCCAGATCGGCGACGTCGCGGTCACGGGTGGCGATGGCGGCGTCGCGCCGGGACTCCTCCGCGTCGAGGGTGCGCGAGCTGGCCGGCAGCGCGGCGACCTCGGGGCTCAGCCCCGGTGTGCCCGGTGCCGGCGACGGTGGCTGCGCGACGGGGACCAGGAGCGTCGCGCCGAGGAGCAGCGCGACGCCGATCAGTGCCATGCCCTGCGATCCTCCAGCACGCGGCGGAGCACACTCGGCTTGTCGGTGAGGATCCCGTCCACGCCCAGGTCGAGCAGCCGGTGCATCTCGGCGGGGTCGTCGATCGTCCACACGTGGACCTGGACGTCGCGGGCGTGCGCCGCATCCACGAAGGCGCTGGTCACGACCGTGACGTTCCGGTAGGTCACCGGCACCTGCACGCAACCGAACGGCGGCCGACGACGGCTGCGTCCCCGGGCGGCGGGCACCCGCGACGCGGCCAGCAGCCGCGTCACCTCGCGCGGACCGCCGGCGGTGCTGAGCCGGGGCCCGAGCAGCTCGCGCATCCGGCCCAGGCGCTCGTCGGAGAACGCACCGATGTTCACCCGGTCGGCCGCGTCGTGACGGCGCAGCGTGCGCGCCAGAGCCAGGAGGGCGCTGTCGGACTTGGGGTCGATGTTCCAACGCACCTGCGGGAACGTCTCGAGCAGCTCGTCGAGCGTCGGGATGGGATCGGTGCCCGCGATCCGGACCTCACGCAGCTCGGCCGCGGTGCGGCGCGCCACCGGTCCCGTGCGGTCGGTGACCCGGTCGAGCACGTGGTCGTGGAACGCGAACAGCTCCCCGTCGGCGCTGACGTGCACGTCGGTCTCCAGGAAGCGGAAGCCCACGTCGACCGCCGCGGAGAACGCCCGGACCGTGTTCTCGGGCGCGACCTCGTCGCCGCCGCGATGGGCGATCGCCAAGGGCGTCGGCGCGTCGAGGAACGCGAACCGGGGCATCCTCGGAGGCTACCGGGGAGGTCCCGCCGACCTCCCCACGGCGACCCGCGGGCCGGGACCTCCCCGCACCGACGTCAGATCGTGCGGCCCGCGTCGGCCCAGTACTCGTCCTTGAGCAGGCGCTTGTAGAGCTTGCCGGTCGGATGACGCGGGAGCTCCTCGCGGAAGTCCACCGAGCGCGGGCACTTCACGTCCGAGAGGTGCTCGCGGCAGAACGCGATCAGCTCGGCCGACAGCGCGGCGGCCTCGTCGTCGTCAGCGGGCATCTGCTCCGGCTGGACGACCGCCTTGACCTCCTCGCCGAAGTCGTCGTTCGGCACGCCGAAGACCGCGACGTCGAGCACCTTCGGGTGCATCGTGAGGACGTTCTCCGCCTCCTGCGGGTACACGTTCACGCCGCCGGTGATGATCATGTACGCCTTGCGGTCGGTCAGGTAGAGGAAGCCGTCGCTGTCCACGTAGCCCACGTCGCCGAGCGTCGACCATCCCTCGCGCAGGTACGACTCCGCCGTCTTGTCGGGGTCGTTGTGGTAGCTGAAGTTCGCCTCGGACTCGAAGTACACCGTGCCCGACTCGCCGACCGGCAGCTCCTCGCCGTCGTCACCCACGATGTGCAGGGTGCCGACGATCGGCTTACCGACCGTGCCCGGGTGCGCCAGCCAGTCCTCGGAGCCCGTGTAGACGAAGCCGTTGCCCTCCGTGCCCGCGTAGTACTCGTGCAGGACCGGGCCCCACCACTCGATCATCTGGCGCTTCACCGTCACCGGGCACGGTGCTGCGGCGTGCACCGCCACCTGGACGGAGGACACGTCGTAGCGGTCCCGCACCTCCTGCGGCAGCTTCAGCATGCGCACGAACATCGTCGGGACGAACTGCCCGAACGTGACCTCGTAGCGCTCGATCGCCGCGAGGGCCTGCTCGGCGTCGAAGTGCTCCATGACCACGACGGTGCCGCCGGCGCGCTGGACCTGCATGCAGAAGCGCAGCGGCGCGGCGTGGTACAGCGGCGCGGGGGAGAGGTACACCGTCTCGGGGTTGGCGCCGAACAGGCCGGCCACCAGCATGAAGAGCGCGTCGGGCGTGCCGAGCGGGACGTCGCGCAGCGGCACCTTCACGCCCTTCGGACGACCGGTCGTGCCGGAGGAGTAGAGCATGTCCATGCCCTCGACCGCGTCGGGCAGGTCGTCGGCGGACTGCGACGCCACGGCGTCCAGGAACGGCTCGTAGCCGGGCACCGTGCCGTCGAGCATGAACCGGTGCTGCACGAGCGGCGTGGCGTCGGCCACCTCGCCCGCCACGTCGGACTTGTACGCGGAGGTGATGAAGACCTTCGCCCCGCAGTCGTCGACGATGTAGGCGATCTCCTCGGCGGTGAGCCGGGACGAGATCGCCGTGTAGTACAGCCCGGCGTAGTGGGCGCCCCAGGCGATCGAGAGGAACCACGGGTGGTTCTCCATGCAGAACGCCACGTGGTCGCCCGGCGCGAGGCCCAGGCTGCGGAAGAGGTGGGCGATCCGGTTGGCTCGCTCGTGGAGCTCGCCGTAGGTCACCTCGGCGCCGGGTGCACCGTCGGCGCCCACCAGGCGGTAGGCGATCGCGTCGGGCCGCCTCGCGGCGTGGACTCCCGGGAAGAACCTGTCGTCGCTCATGAGCGGCACCGTACCCGTGCCGCATCCGGTGGTCCCGACGACCCCCGGTGCTCTCCCGGGCTTCCGGGACCACCGGTACGGTGGCCGCGTGGATGCCGTCGCCGAGTTCGGAGCGCTCATGGCCGACGGGGGCCGCCCGCTCGACCGGGCGCTCGCCCTGGTCGCATCCGTCGGCCGCCCCTCGGTCGACGCGGACGCCCTGCTCGCCCGCCTGGACGAGCTCGCCGCGGACCTGCCCGGCTCCGACGCCGCCGGCCTGTGCGCCGCGGTGTTCCGCGGCCTGGGCTTCACCGGCAACCGAGATGACTATTACGACCCCGACAACAGCCTGCTCGATCGAGTGCTCGACCGCCGGACCGGCATCCCGATCACCTTGTCGGTCCTCGCGATGGAGCTGGGCCGGCGCCGAGGGGTGCCCCTGGTCGGGGTGGGCATGCCTGGCCACTTCCTCATCCGCGACGCCGCGGACCCCGACCTGTTCCTGGACGCGTTCGACGGCGGCCGCGTGCTCGACGCCGACGGCTGTCGCAGCCTGTTCGCCCGGATGCACGGCGGTTCGACGCCCTTCACCGACGAGTACCTGGCGCCCAGCGACCCCGCCGACATCGTGGTCCGGGTCCTCAACAACCTGCGCGCCGCGCGGCTGCGCCGTGGCGACCGCCACCGTCTGGCCGACGTGCTGCGGCTGCAGGCCGCCCTGCCCGGTGCCGGCGTGGCCGAGCGCCGCCAGCTCGCGGGCGTGCTCGCGGCCGAGGGCCGTTTCATCGAGGCCGCCGACCTGTACGACGTGCTCGCGCTCGACGACGCCGGACGCGTCGACGAGCACCGGGCCGCCGCGGCGCGCCTGCGGGCCAACCTGAACTGACCGGCGACGGCCGCTGGCTCCGACGGGCCGGAACGGGCCATAGCCTCGCCGCATGATCGATCGGGAGCTCAAGCGGTCGCTGGGCCAGATGATGAAGGGCGTCCAGGTGGTCGGCGCCGCCCACGACGGCCTCGTCCGCGCCTACACGTCCCACTGGGTCTGCCAGGTCAGCTTCGACGAACCGATCGTGATGGCGTCGGTCTCGCCCAAGCACGACACGTACCCGCTGATCCGGTCGAGCGGTCGCTTCGCCGTCTCGATCCTGGCCGGCGACCAGGTGGCCGCCGGGCAGTACTTCTCCTACCCCGGCCGGAAGTTCCACCACCTCGCCGACGAGCTCATCGAGCTGAACCCGTCGGGTCTGCCGGTCGTGGTCGACTCGATCGCCTGGCTGGAGTGCGAGGTCTTCGAGGTCAAGGAGGGCTGGGCCGACGGGACGCCCTCGGACCACCACCTCTTCTTCGCCCGCGTGGTGGAGGTCGGTCCCGGACGGCTCAAGGAGCCCCCGCTGCTCTACTCGTCCCGGCTCGGGTGGCGAATCGCCGGCGAGAAGGCCCGGGAGCCGGGCGTCTCGATCCGTGACCAGCTGCTCGAGCGCCTCGCGGGCTCGGGACTCGCCGACGACGTGGGGGAAGATCCGGAGACCCAGGGCCCGGACGAGAAGTAGCCTGACGCCAATACTGACCGGCACTGGGAAGGGGCCGCGATGAACGCGCAGGTGTTGACGGCGTTGTCCGTGGTCCTCGGCCCCGATGACGACCGAACCGGAGACCCGCCGTTGTCGGTGCCGTCCGCGGTCGGGATCCTGGCCGCACTCGACACGCCGTACCGCCTGACCTGGTTCGGGCTCCTCGGCCTGGTGCGGGCCCGGGGGCGAAGGGACGTCCCCGACCAGCCGCTGCTGGAACGGAGCCTGGTGCGGTCGCTGCTCGACCGTCACGCCGGTGGCCCCGACGACCCCGACGACCCGGGCGACGGGGCAGTCGACGAGTTCCTCGAGATCGCCGAGCAGGTGGCCGAGCGGGATCCCCGTCTCCCCGACGAACCCGAGCCCGGCGACGAGCACCCTGCCGGGCTCGGCGGTGACCTCCTCGAGCGGCTCGCGGCGCTGGTCGGTCGGGAACTGGCCGAGACGCTGTCGAACCCCGGCTGTCGCTCCGAGCTCCAGGATCACGACGGCCGCAGCGTGCTGGTCGTGCGCGGCGACGACCGCTACCGCGGCGAGGTCGAGAAGGTCGGCTCGTCGATCCAACCCATCAACTGGCCCCTGTGCAACGAGCAGTTCTCCAAGATGTCGGTCGTCGACGGCTCGTACGTCCAGTACCCGCCGGGGTTCCACGACGGGCTGACGTACGAGACCTACGACTGCCGCTACGTCGAGACCGTCAACCTCTTCGGTCTCCAGCCGCAGCGGTTCTGGGCGACCACCGAGGTCGTCACCTGCCTGGGAGCCCACCACTGGGAAGCCCGGGACCCGGTGGGACGGGTGGTCGAGGTCGGGATGCGCTACTGGCTCCTCCGCGGCGGCGACGGACGGGTCGTCGTGGACCAGGGCGACGCCGTCGTCACCGACGACGGCGGGGGCTACGTCCGGATGCGGTCCGAGAAGGTGATCGCGTTCGCGGACGACCGCGTCCTGGACTGGTTCCGGCACCCGTTGGCCCGCGAGGTGTTCTGCGTGGCGTGGAACCACCTGTTCGACATCACCATCGAGGACTGCTCGCACCGCCTGCGCCCGGAAGCGGCGAAGGAGCGCGTCCGCCGCGACTCGGATCGGCCCGGGGAGGACCCGGTCATCAAGCCGATCCGCGAGCCCGTCGATCCAGCTCGCCTGCCGAAGGCCGGCCGCCGTGACCACTGCGAGCCGTGGCTCTCGCAGTGGATCGACGATGCGGCCGACTACTGGGACCACGCGTTCGGGATCATGGCCAGGGAGTGCACCCGGCTCGAGCAGCGGAGGTCGGCGAGCGACGTGGTGTCCACCGAGGCGCTCTTCTACGACGCGCTCGAGGTCTGGGAGGCGAACCGGGGCTCGCTGAACGAGGGACTGGACCTGACAGCACGGTTCATGTCGCACCGACCTCGAGAAGGGGAACGACCGGACCGGCCCCGGGTGGACGACGTGGAGCTCCGGGACGACCTCGACCGCCAGCGCGAGGAGTTCGTCCGCGGCCGCGCCCGCGACTACCTCGGCCTCGCCGGGCGTGCCGCAGCCGCCATGGAAGGCGGCGAGTACGAGCGGGCGGACCTGGTGTCCGACTCCTTCGAGCTCTGGGGCATGTGGGCCCGCGACGTCGGCGCAGCCTGGACGCTCGGGGCGCGATCGATCATGCGGTGGGCCGAGGACGGGCCGGTGCCGACCGGGCACCACCGGCGCGTGACCGTCAAGGTCGGGATCGGAGAGGTCGAGATCGGCGATGGGGACGAGGACGGCGAGGACGAGAAGGGCCGCGACCGCGTGGTCGGCTGCACGAGGCTCGTCTCCGATCCGCACCCCGAGACCGGTGAGGTGTCGACCATCGGGCCGGCGGAGATCGAGCTCCGGCCCAACCCGGTCCCGCCCGACAAGCGCAAGGTCAAGGTCTCGGTGAGCCGGGCCCATCGGGCCGGCACCTACCGGGGCGCGCTGCTCGTCTACGACTCGGATCCGGAGGACCCCGCCGTGGTGCCCTTCGAGATCGTGATCGAGCGGGAAAGGGCGTTCGAACGGAAGTGAACGAGGAGCGGGTCCAGAGCGTCGTGGCCAGGCTGCTGGCCGAGGCCGACGAGGCCGCGGCCAGCGGCGACCCGGCCACCGCGGAGTCGCTGGCGCTCGACGCGCTGGCGATCGATCCCGGGAACGCCCGGGCCGAGCGGCTCCGCGAGGCGATCGCCGCGTCCCGTCCGCTCGGCGGACTCGGCGACCGCCGTCAGCTGACCGCGGTGTTCTGCGATCTCGTCGGCTCGACCGACCTCGCGGAGCACTTCGATCCCGAGGTCATCCACGACATGACCCTCGCCTACCAGGAGGTGTGCGCGGAGTCGATCGCCCGGTTCGGGGGGACCGTCCACCAGTTCCAGGGCGATGGCGTGGTGGCGTTCTTCTGCTTCCCCCGCTCGCACGACGACGATCCGCTGCGAGCCGTGCTCGCGTCGCTCGAGATCGCCGAGCGCATGCGCTCGATCGGCCGGAGCACGCAGCGGCGTTGGGGCGTCGAACTGCAGTGTCGCATCGGCATCCACACCGGCCTGGTGTCGGTGCAGGACGGCTTCGGGATCGGCCGCGGAGACCGCCGAGCGGTCTGGGGCTCCACGCCGAACCTGGCCGCACGCCTCCAGTCGGTCGCCGCGCCCGGCACCGTGGTCATGAGCGCCGACACGGCGGAGCTGGTGGGCTACCGCGTCACGGCGACCTCCCTCGGCGAGCACTCGCTGAAGGGCATCAGCCGGCCTGTGGAGGTGTTCCGGGTGGATGCGGCGCGGGCCGCGAGCGGGCTCGACCTCCCGTCGGAGCAGCTGACCCCGCTGGTCGGGCGCTCGGCGGAGATCTCGGTGCTCGAGTCGCACTGGCAGGTTGCGGTCGGCCGCCGCACCGATCAGGTGCCGCTGGTCGTCACGGGCGCACCCGGCGTGGGCAAGACCCGCCTGCTGCGCGTCCTCCGGGAGCGCGTGGTCAGCGACGGGGGCGTCGATCTGCGGGTGACGTGCGAGGACCGTACGGCGCCCTCGCTCACCCCGGTGCGCCAGGCGCTGACCCGACTGCTCGGCATCCGGCCCGACGACCGAGCCGCCACTGCCGTGGAGGCGCTCCGCACCCGCTTCGGAGAGGACGCGTCGCTCGTCGTGGCGCTGGCTCGCGCGCTCGAGCTCCCGGGCGGCGCCCCCGACGCGGACGCGCTCGGACCGGCCGCGCGTCGCGAGGCCACGCTGACCGCGCTGCTCGACGCGGTCGAGCTCCTGGCCACCGGCCCCGTCCTCGTGCTCGTCGAGGACGGCCACTGGGCGGACCCGACCACGGTCGAGTGGGTGGTCCGACTGTCCGAGCGACACGTCCCCGGCGTCGCCGTCGTGATCAGCAGCCGCCCCGCCGACCTGTCCAGGTGGGGCTCCGCCGAGGTGCTCGCCATCGAGCCGCTCGGGACCGACGACATCCGTGAGCTGATCCGCTCCGCAGCGGGCGACGAGGTCCCGGTCGACGTGCTGGACGCCGCGAGTGCCCGCAGCGATGGCATCCCGCTGTTCGCCGAGCAGCTGGCCCGGACGATCAGCCGGCCGGGGAGCGAGGTCGGCACCACGATCCCTGGAACCCTCAAGGACCTGCTCCAGGCCCAGCTGGACGCGGCCGGCGGCGCGAAGGCCTACGCACAGGTCGCCGCGTCGCTCGGACGCGACTTCGACGCCGTCGTCCTCTTCCGGGTCGCGCAGCGGCTCGCGGAGGCGGCAGGGGAGACGGCGCCCGGCGAGGACGCGGTCACCGAGGCGCTCACGCGCCTGGCGGAGCTGGACCTGGTGGTGCCGGTCAGCGCCGGCGCGCGACACCTCCGCTTCCGCCACGCCCTCCTCCGCGATGCGGCCTACGACTCCCAGCTCCTGACCGAGCGATCGTCCCGGCACCTGGCGATCGCAGAGGAGCTCGCCGGCGGTTCGTCCGACGACGCGGCGTCGATCGCCTTCCACTACGACTGCGGCGGCGACGCCGAGCGTGCGATCGACTGGTACCTGCGGGCCGCGGTGGACGCGCGCGACCGCGGCGAGTTCGCCGAGGCGCGCACCCGTCTCGAGCGGGCCCTCGAGCTCCTCGACGTCGTCCCGCCAGGTCGCCGGAGCGCCCACGAGCTGCGCGTCCGGACCGAGCTCGGCGTCACCGCGTCGGGCATCTCCGGATGGGCCGCCCCGGAGGTGGTCGACGAGTTCTCCCGTTGCGTCGAGCTCTGCCGTTCCGTCGACGAGTCCGGCACCGGCGCCGACCTGGTCCGGGCCCTGTCGGGCCTGTGGTCGTACTGGATCTCCGAGGGCGACTTCGACCGCTGCGCCGTCGTGTCGCGGCAGCTCGTCGCACAGCTCGACCGCTCGGGCGTCGGCGGACGCGTGGCCACCGTCCAGTCGATCCGCGGTTCGGAGGCGTTCTGGACGGGACGGCTCGTCGAGGCCCGGACCGCACTCCTCCAGGCCGCCGAGCTCTACGACGACGAGCGCTTCCGATCGACCGAGTGGGGCCTCGTCCACGACCTCCTCGTCGCCGTGCAGGCGCTGCTCGGACCGCTCCTGGTCATCACGGGCGACGAGGTGGCCGGCATCGCCACGCTCGACGCCGGTGTGGCGCGTGCCGCCGCGCTCGAGGGACCCACCGGACCGTTCTCCGAGGCCTACGTCCGCGCCTACCGGGCGTGGGTGGGTCGCATGCGGGGCGACGTCGACGCGGCGCGGAGCGAGGCGGACCGCGTGGTGGACATCGGCACGCGCCGCGGGTTCGCCGAGTGGGTCCTGGTCGGTGCCATGCACCAGGCCGCGGCCCACCACACGGCCGGCGACCACGAGCGGGCCTGCGAGGAGCTCGAGCGCACGGTGCGCGACTTCCGCTCCCTCGGCGGCGGTACCGGTTCGACGCTGTTCCTCGTCGAGCTGGCCGACGCCCAGCGCGAGGCCGGCCGCCACGGTGAGGCGAGCTCCACGCTCGACGAGGCGCTGCGGCTGGCGCTCGAGGGCGGCCACGGCATCCACCTGGCCGAGACGCACCGCAGCCGCGCCGAGCTGCTCGCCACGTCCCACGGGCCCGACGACCCGGCCGTCGCGGCCGACCTGGACGCCGCCCTCGACGTGGCGCAGCGCCAGAGCGCCATCCTGTGG
>JAEXGP010000031.1 GCA_023450775.1 Actinomycetes bacterium
GCCCAGTACCGGCGGAGCAGTCGCCCGCGTCGGTCGGGCTGCGCGGCGCCGACCACGTCCTCGGTCCAGCGGCGTTCGAGCTCGTCGACGGTCCGCAGCGCCTCGGTGGTGCTCGGCGGCTCGGCCCGCCACCGAGCCTCGACGACATCGCGGTCGTGGGCGTAGCGGGGCAAGAGCGACTGGGGATCGGTCATCGTCGCCCGGTGCAGCACCTCGTGGCGCCACCACCGGGTGGTCGGGTCGAAGCGCTGGCCCGGGTCGGGGCCGACGTCGGCGGGCTCTTGGACCCGCACCGGCACGAACACCGACGTGCACGGCGCCGAGGTGGCCGTCGCCCAGTGCAGCGGCGACGTGCGGTCGCGCAGGTCGGCCACCCACGACGCCGTCGTCTGCGTGGCGGTCACCAGCCCGCCGGCGTGCGCGCACGGCGCGTCGAGCGCCCCGTTGACCGGGGAGTAGCGGGGGAGGCCGTCGGGGCCGTGGTCCCGCAGCGCCGCCATCAGATCCGCCGCTCCGTCGGCCGCGCCCGAACCGGCCGCGGCCGCCGCTGACTGGGTGCGGCCGCGCCGGGCGGCGCACGCCGCGACGCGGCCCTTGACCGGGTCGGCGTGCGCGGCGGCGAACGCGGGGATCGTCAGGCCGTTCGAGATGCTGCGTCCGCCGAAGCGCACCTCCTCGGTGGCGTGCTCACGTCCGGCGGTCTCGAGCACGATCGCCCCGTCGGGGTCGGCCACGATGAAGCTGTTGTCGTAGGCGAACGACGGGCGGATGCGGCTGCACGAGCCGGCCTGACCGTGGCGCTCGAGCAGCGTGACGATGACCTCGACCGCCTCGGCCGCGTCCGACGCCCGCTCGAGCGCCAGTCGCAGCAGATCCATGCCGAGCAGACCGGGTTCGTCCTGGCCGTCCTTCTTGCGCCGGGCGAGCTCCTTGGTGAAGACCGCCTCGTTGCCGATCACCACGCCGCGGTCGTTGGCGCCCATCTCCGCGCCGAACATCCACCACGGCCGGGACAGCAGCACGGCATTGGTGCGCTCGACCTGGGGGATCTGGATCCAGGTGCAGCGCACCACGTCGTCAGGTCCGTGCTCGCGGGCCGGCACCCACTCCAGGTGCTGGGCCTCGTTGGGGTCGCGGTCGCTGTTCTTGGCGAACAGCACGCCCTCGTCGGTGACGGTGACCAGCGTGTCGCACATCGCTGCCGACACTACGCCCGCCCCGCCCCCTCGCTCCGGCCCGGCCCGGCCCGTTCTGTGATGCTGTTCCGGGGGATATCCCCCGGAACAGCATCACAAAGCGGGCGGGGGCGTCGGGTCAGGTCGACTGCATGGCCTCGACCATCTCGATCCGGGTCGCCCGGCGGGCCGGGAAGATCGAGGCGATCACGCCGGCGAGCACGCCGACCAGCGCGATGAGGCCGATGCGGGCCCAGTTGACGTTGAGGTCGATGTCGGTGCTCAGGCTGCCGATGACGACCCAGCCGAGCAGCAGGGCCGCGCCGATGCCGATCACGGTGCCGAGCACGCCGATCAGCACGGCCTCCATCCGGACCATGCGCCCGACCTGCTGGCGCGTCATCCCGAGCGCCCGCACCATCCCGAGCTCTCGGCGCCGCTCGATGATCGACAGCGTCAGCGTGTTGACGATCCCGACCAGGGCGATGACGACCGACATGCCGAGCAGGGCGTTGACGGTGTTGATCAGGAAGTCGAAGACCTGCGCCACGATCTGGCCCAGGAAGTTGCCGGGTTCCACGTCGACGCCCGCGTGGCCGACGACGACCTTGTTGAGCCGCCTGCCGACGGCGTCGACCTGCTCCTGGTCGAGGCCCTGGTCGACCCGCACGTAGATCATGCCGACCGGCACGTCGCCGGCGAGCTGCTCGAACCGCTCCTCGGACACCAACGTCTGGAGGAGCAACGTGTCGAGCTCGGGCGCCAGGGTCGCCACCACCGGGAGCTCCACGGTCGCCCCCTCGGCGTCGACGAGGGCGAGCGTGCTGCCGACGGCGGAGGGCAGGGTCGCCATGCTGCGCTCCTCCCCGGGCCCCGCCGAGCCGCCGGTGGCGCCGATGAGCGAGGGGACGGCGACCCCCGAGCCGTCGGCCACCTGGTCGATCGAACCGCCGTCCACCGACAGCCCGGTGGAGCGGCGCAGCAGCCCGATGTCCGCCCCGGACAGGACCACGACCTGACCGTTCCCGTCCAGGACGACGGACTGGCGGATCGGTGCCGCGGACGCCACGCCGTCGGTGCCCTGGACCGCCTCGATCAGGTCGGGGGAGATGCCGGTCCTGCCGGCGGCGACGATGAAGTCCGACGCCGACAGCTTGTCGATCTGGTCGACGGTGAACTTCTTGAGGGCGTCGCCCGAGACCGTGACCAGGGTGACGAGGAACAGCCCGATGACGAGCGCGTTCGCGGTCGTGGCGGTGCGCTTGGGGTTGCGGGCGGTGTTGTCGACCGCCAGCCGGGCGGTGAGCCCGGCGCGGCGGGCCGGGGCCCGCAGGATCGCGGCGAAGAGGCGGGCGACGAGCGGCCCGCCCACGACCAGGCCGATGAACAGCAGCAGCGATCCCGGCAGCAGGAGCCAGGCCGTGACGCCGGCGACCCGCACCGCGAGCAGCAGGATGATCGACAGCGCCAGGCACGAACCGCCGATGACGGCGCGGGCCTTGGAAGTTCCTGAGTGGTCCACGGCGGCCTCGCGCATGGCCTCGACCGGCTTGGTGCGACCGGCCCGGAACGCCGGGATGAACACCGACACCACGGTCACGACCGTGCCGGCCACCAGGCAGAGGATGATCGTCCATGGCCGGACGGCGACCCCCGCGCCGGGCAGCTTCACGTCGAACAGTCCGAGCACGGCCTGGATGCCGTAGGACAGCGCGGCGCCGAACGCGATGCCGATCGCGCTGGCGACGAAGCCCACGACCGCGCCCTCGAGCAGCAACGAGCGCCGGACCTGCGCGGGCGTGCCACCGACGGCCCGGATGAGCGCGAGCTCTCGGAAGCGCTGGGTGACGACCACCGAGAAGGTGTTGAAGATGACGAACGCCGCGACGAACAGCGCCAGGTAGGCGAAGCCCTGCAGCAGCGGGCGGAGGACGTCGACGAGGCCGGCGTTCTGGGCCTGTTGCTCCTCCCGGAAGTCCTCGCCCGTGCGCACGTCGATCGAACCCGGCAGCTCGGCCCGGAGCGCGGACTCGACCCGTGACGTCGCCCCGTCGTCGGTGGCCACGAGGATGTTCGACCACCCGGGGCTCTCGTTCGCGATCAGCGTCTGGGCCGTCTCGGGGGCGAAGGAGAACGTGCCGCCGTCGTCGACCGAGTCCTGGCCGTCGAAGCTGGAGATGCCCACGACCTCGGCGTCGGTGGGCCCGGACGGCGTGGCCAGCCGCACCGTCGACCCGACGCGCAGGTCGTTGTCGGCCGCCGTTCCCCGATCGACGACCACCTGTCCGTCGCCCTCGGGGGCGGACCCCTCGTCGATGGTCAACGGGTTGAGCCGCTCCGCATCGATCCAGGCCTGCCCCTGGGTGCGCGACGTGAGGGCCTCGTCGTCGGCGCCCAGCAGGTTGACCGGACCGGAGAGCTGGCCCGCGGCCTCGGCGACGCCGTCGGTGGAGCGCACCCTGTCGAGGGTGTCGGTGGGCACCGAGGTGGCGGCGCCCTCGATCGACGCCGCGGGCTCGACGACCAGGTCGACGTTCGCGTACTGCCGGTCGACGTTGCCGGTGAGGGCGTCGCGCATGGCATCGGTCAGCATCAGGCCGGCGGCCAGGAAGCCGATGCCGATGACGACCGCCAGGGCGGTGGCGATCAGGCGGGTGACGTTCGCCCGCAGGTTCTTGAGCGCGTAGCGGAGCATTGCGGTCCGGGGCCCCGGCTCAGAGGCCGAGGCTGCCCATGCGGGCCAGGATGGCCTCGCGCGTGGGCTGCAGCAGCTCGTCGACGATCCGGCCGTCGGCCAGGAACAGGATGCGGCTGGCGTACGTGGCCGCGATCGGGTCGTGGGTCACCATCACGACGGTCTGGCCCTGCTCGGCCACGGCCCGGGACATGAAGGTGAGGATCTCGGCCGAGGAGCGCGAGTCCAGGTTGCCGGTCGGCTCGTCGGCGAAGATGATCGCCGGCCGCTCCACGAGGGCGCGAGCCACGGCGACGCGCTGCTGCTGGCCGCCCGACAGCTCCGACGGCTTGTGCTCGAGCCGGTCGCCCAGGCCGACGGTCGCCACGACCTGCTCCATCCACTCCGGGTCGGGCTTGCGGCCCGCCAGGTCGAGCGGGAACGTGATGTTCTCCCGGGCGCTCAGCGTGGGCAGCAGGTTGAACTGCTGGAAGATGAAGCCGATCCGGTCCCGACGCAGGAGCGTCAGCTCCTTCTCGGTGAGCCGCGTGATGTCGACGTCGCCGATGATCGCCTGCCCGGCGGTCAGCCGGTCGAGCCCGGCGGCGCACTGCATGAGCGTGGACTTGCCGGAGCCGGACGGACCCATGATCGCCGTGAAGCGGCCGTGCTCGAAGCCGACGGTGACGCCGTCGAGCGCGCGCACCTCGGCCTCGCCGGACCCGTAGATCTTGGTGGCGCCGATGACCTGGGCGGCCCAGCCGATCGTGGCGGTGGGGGCGGCGGGAGCAGGTGCTGCGGCTGCGGCTGCGGGCGCCGGGCCCGCGGTCGGGACCGAGGGAGGGGCGGGCGGCGGGCCGGGGGTGCCACCGGCCTGGGGGAAGGGCGGGGGTGCGTCCATGAGCGGCCCACCCTAGGCAGGCCGAGCGACACGTTGACGGCGTCGCCTCAGCTCGGCGACTCGGCCCAGTTGATCTCGACCTTCTCGAACCCGGCGGCGCCCAGGAACGTGCGGAGCCACTGCTCGGTGTTCGTCCGGGCCTGGTCGATCACGTCGGAGTCCTTCGCGGCGCGCTCGAGCTTCTTCTCGGCCTCCTGGTACACGGGCGTGTCGTCGGTGGGGTTGCCGGAGAACACGTCCTCGATGCGGTCGACGATGCCGCGGTCGCGGGACACCACCCGGGCGCTGCCCTCGTCGATGTCGGGGTCCGAGAGCTGCGGGTCGGGGAGCGTGATCTGGATGGTCGTGCCGTCCTCGGAGACCTTGATCGAGTTGGGTCCGAGCTCGCCGAAGTCGACCGTCGCCCGGACCGAGCCGGTGACGATCGCGGTGACCCGCTCGCCCTTGATGAAGCCGGGGAGGAACGAGTCGTTCTCGAGGTCCACGTCCTGGGTGAACGTCGCCTCGGCGGCGGTGAACTCCTCGAGCGTCCGGATCCGCTGCAGCACCGCCGGCCCGGAGCGGTCGACGGTGGTCGTGCCGAACGGGTCCCACACGTTGAGCAGGCCCACCAGGACCAGCGCCAGCAGCCCGAGCGCGATGAGCACGAGCGACGCCGTCGCCAGGATGCCGAGGCCGGCCCGACCACCCGAGTTGCTG
The DNA here is from genome assembly GCA_023450775.1 of Actinomycetes bacterium. Taxonomy (GTDB): domain Bacteria; phylum Actinomycetota; class Acidimicrobiia; order Acidimicrobiales; family Microtrichaceae; genus Dermatobacter. The sequence goes on from JAEXGP010000031.1 coordinate 5,450, forward strand.
TTCCTGCTCAGTGTCACCGTTGCCCTCTCGACGACTGGTCCGCCCAACGTACCGGTCGCCGTCGAACGGTCGACGGGAACGCCGCCGCCCCGCTGCAGCGCCTCTCAGGAACGGGCGCGGACGGGCAGTTCTCCCCGGCGGTGGCCCGGGTGGCCGCAGTTAGCCTGTCCACGTGGCCGACCGAACCCCTCCTGACGTCGACGTCGCCGATGACTCGCTGCCGGCCGACGCGGTGCCCATCCGGATGCTGACCGACGATGACATGGCCGGCGACCGGGCTGACGACGGGGCGACCGCCGACGGCGGTGCCGGATCGAGCGGGGCCGGCGACGGGCCGGACGCCGACGACCTGGCCGACGACCGGTCGGGCCCGTCGCGAGGCGTGATCGTCGCCCTGGTCGCGGTGCTGGCGCTGCTGGTCGGCATCGGCGGCGTGCTCGTCTACCAGCGGGCGACGACGCCCGGGGCCGGGTCCGTGGACGTCGGGTTCATGCAGGACATGACCACCCACCACCAGCAGGCGGTGGAGATGGCGAACATCGTCGCGGAGACCGGCTCCGATCCCGACGTCCGTGCCTTCGCTCGCGAGATCCTGACGTTCCAGCAGTACGAGGTGGGCTACATGGAGGCCCTGCTCGAGGACTGGGGCCAGTGGCCCTTCCCGGCCGACCGCACCGCCATGGAGTGGATGGGGATGTCCTCCACGCCGGAGCAGATGCCCGGGATGCAGCCCGAGGCGAAGGTCGAGCAGCTGCAGGACGCCACCGGCGCCGAGGTGGAGGCGCTGTTCATCCCGATGATGATCGACCACCACAAGGGCGGCATCCACATGGCGGAGTACGCCGCCGAGCACGCGTCGGACCCCCGGGTGCGCGACCTCGCCGAGCGGATCGTCCAGCAGCAGTCGGGCGAGATCGCCGACTTCGAACGGGCGGCCAAGCGCCTGGGCGTCCCCCTCGACTGAGGTTCAGCGCACGACGGCGTGGGCGACGAGCTGGACGAAGTCGGCGCCCGCACCGATGTGCGGTCGCAGCACCACGTCCACGCCGGGGTGACGGGCCCGGGCCGCGGCGACGATCTCGGGGATGTCGCGCTCCACGTGGTTGCCGACGTGCACGAACAGCGGGAGCACGGTCACGGTCGTGGCGCCGCCGGCGACCGCGGCGTCGATGGCGTCGCCGATCGACGGCTCGCTGATCTCCAGGAAGGCGGGCAGCACGGTCGCCGCGCCGTGCGGTCCGCTCGTCGCCGCGGCGACCGCGTTGCACAGCGCCGCGTGGTCGGCGGCGGTGCGGGGGTTGCGGCTCCCGTGGGCGACCAGGAGCGTGACGTCCGGTGCGGGCACCGCGTCACGGTACGGTCCGCGCCCGTGACGGACAACGGCACGCCGGCCGCACCCTCCGGCGAGGGACCGCCCCAAGAGGGCCGGCACGACCCGTCGGCGGCCGGCGCGGCGGAGGTGGAGGTGGGTGTGGGCCCGCATCCCGAGCCCTGGCCCGACGACCCGCGCCTGGACCCCGAGCTGCTGGCGCACGGCGACCGGCGCAACGTCGTGGACCGCTACCGCTACTGGTCGGTGGCGGCGATCGTGGCCGACCTCGACACCCGCCGTCACGACTTCCACGTGGCCATCGAGAACTGGCGCCACGACCTCAACATCGGCACGGTCGTCCGCAACGCCAACGCGTTCAACGCCGCCGCCGTGCACATCGTCGGGCGACGACGGTGGAACCGCCGCGGGGCGATGGTGACCGACCGCTACGTGCACGTCGAGCACCATCCGACGGTGGCGGCCCTCGTGGAGCGGTCACGCGGCGAGGGCCTGGCGATCGTCGGCATCGACAACGTGCCCGGCCGCTCCACGTCGCTCGACGGCACCGCCCTGCCCCGGCGCTGCGTGCTGCTGTTCGGGCAGGAGGGGACCGGGCTGTCCGACGAGGCGATCGAGGCGTGCGACGAGCTGCGGGAGATCCCGATGTTCGGCTCGACCCGCTCCCTGAACGCCGGTGTGGCGTCCGGCATCGCCATGCACGCCTGGATCCGCACCCACATCGACGGCGGTTGATCAGGGGTTTCGTCTGATACCCCCCTGGGGTATACTGATCCGCGTGGACGGAGCCGAGGAGGCGACGATGAGCAGCCACGCGACAGACCATCCCGGCCCGACGGGCGAGATCGCCGCACCGCCGGGTCTGGCCGAGCTGGACCTCGACGTGACGGGCATGACCTGCGCCTCGTGCGCCAACCGGGTCGAGAAGCGGCTGAACCGGCTCGACGGCGTGGACGCCACGGTGAACTTCGCGCTGCACCGGGCCCGGGTGGCCTACGACCCGTCGAGCACCGAGGTCGACGACCTGGTCGGCGCCGTGCGCGCGGCGGGCTACGACGCCACGCCGGCGCAGGTGCCGGGTGCACCGGCGTCCGGCGGCCACGACCACGCCGACCACGGTGCACACGACGCGGCCGACGAGCACGCCGGCCACGACCACGGCCCGACCGACGACGCCGGCATCCGCGCCCTGCGCGACCGCGTGCTCATCTGCGCCGCGCTCAGCATCCCGGTCGTGGCGATCGCCATGATCCCGGCACTGCAGTTCCGGAACTGGCAGTGGTTGCTGCTCACGCTGACCACGCCGGTGGCCGTGTGGGGCGCGTGGCCGTTCCACCGGGCCGCGTGGAACTCCGCCCGCCACGGCGCCACCAACATGGACACGCTCGTGTCGGTCGGCGTGATCGCGGCCTACGCCTACTCGTTCGTGGCGCTGTTCTTCGGCGCGGCCGGCGACCCGCACATGGCCGACGTCCAGATGTCGACCTCGCTGTTCTCGGCGCCCGACGGCGCCCTGGACCACACGTACCTGGAGGTCGCGGCGGCGGTGCCGACCGTGATCCTCCTCGGCCGCTACCTGGAGGCACGCGCCAAGCGCAGCGCCGGCTCCGCCCTGCAGGCGCTGCTGTCGCTCGGCGCGAAGGATGCGTCGCGCCTGGTCGACGACGGGCACGGCGGCACCGTCGAGGAACGTGTGCCGGCGTCGAGCCTGGTGGTCGGCGACCGGTTCGTCGTGCGGCCGGGCGAGCGCATCGCCACCGACGGCGTGGTCGTCGACGGCGCCTCCGCCGTCGACGCCAGCATGCTCACCGGCGAGAGCGTGCCGGTGGACGTGGCCCCCGGCGACGACGTCGTGGGCGCGACGGTCAACACCTCGGGCCGGCTGGTCGTCCGGGCCACGCGGGTCGGGGCCGACACGCAGCTCGCCCGCATGGCACGCCTGGTGTCCGACGCCCAGGCCGGCAAGGCCGAGGTGCAGCGGCTGGCGGACCGGGTGTCCGCCGTGTTCGTGCCGATCGTGATCGTGCTGTCGCTGCTCACGCTGGCGGTGTGGGCGCTGCTCGGCGAGCCGTCCCGGGGCTTCACCGCCGCCGTGGCCGTGCTGATCATCGCCTGCCCCTGCGCCCTGGGGCTGGCCACGCCGGTGGCGCTGCTGGTCGGCACGGGCCGGGGCGCTCAGCTCGGCATCCTGATCCGGGGGCCCGAGGTGCTGGAGTCCACCCGGAAGGTCGACACGGTGGTGCTCGACAAGACGGGCACGGTCACGACCGGCGTCATGGAGGTCGTCGACGTGATCGCTGCGGACGGCGAGGACGAGGCGACGGCGCTGCGCACGGTCGCTGCGCTGGAGTCCGCGTCCGAGCACCCCATCGCCCGGGCGATCGTCGAGCGCGCGACGTCGGCGAGCGAGAGCGAGGGCGTCGGCGTCCCGTCGGGTGGCGGGCTGCCCCCGGTCGAGGGCTTCCTGAACCGGGCGGGGCTCGGCGTGACCGGCACGGTCGCGGTCGACGGATCTCGCCACGAGGTCGTCGTCGGTCGGCCCGCGCACCTGGTCGACGAGGGCCTCGATCTGCCCGCCGATCTGGCCGCGGCGCTGGAGGCGCAGGGCGAGCTCGGCCGCACGGTCGTGGCCGGCGGTTGGGACGGCCGCATCCGGGTGATGGTGGCGGTGGCCGACACCCCCAAGGAGAGCTCGGCCACGGCGGTGGCCGAGCTGCGGTCGCTCGGCCTGGAGCCGGTGCTGCTGACCGGCGACGCCGAGGCCCCCGCCCGGGCGGTGGCGGCGCAGGTCGGCATCGAGCGGGTGGTGGCCGGCGTGCTGCCCGAGGGCAAGGTCGACGAGGTGCGCCGGCTGCAGGAGCAGGGCCGGGTCGTCGCCATGGTCGGCGACGGCGTCAACGACGCGGCGGCGCTGGCGTCGTCGGATCTCGGCATCGCCATGGGCACCGGCACCGACGCGGCCATGGAGGCGTCGGACCTGACGCTCGTGACCGGCGACCTGCGGGCGGCCCCCGACGCCGTCGAGCTGTCCCGGCGGACGCTCGGCACGATCAAGGGCAACCTGTTCTGGGCGTTCGCCTACAACGTGGCCGCGCTGCCCGTGGCGGCCATGGGCTGGCTGAACCCGATGCTCGCCGGCGCGGCCATGGCGTTCTCGAGCCTGTTCGTGGTCACGAACTCGCTGCGCCTGAAGCGGTTCCGGCCGTCCCGGGACGTGCCATCGGGTCGTGCTCGACGGTGAACGTCACCTCCTGGCCGAACGCGATCTCCAGGTTGTGGCCGTCGGGGTCCACCACGATCCCGTAGTAGCCGGCGGGCGGCCCCGAGTCGTGCGGCCCGGCGGTGACGAACCCCTCGGCCACGGCCGCGGCCATGCGCCGGTCGACCTCGTCGCGTGAGTGCACGCCGATGCCCAGGTGGTTCCAGCCGCCGAGCGGCGCGGTGACCCGGGTCTCCAGCAGGACGATCACGAACGGCCGGGTGTGATCGGTGATCCACGCCACGCGGACACCGTCGGAGCTGGTGCGCCGGTGCACGGGCGTCATGTCGGCGTAGCGCTCGTAGAAGGCGAGGCTCCGGTCCAGGTCCGACACCTGCAGCGCGATGTGGGTGAACCCGTGGTCCGGGTGGACGACGTCAGGATCCGACACGACCCGACGCTACCGGTTGGTCCACCCGGAACGGCCGAGCCCGGTCGGTCCCCCCAGGGGGGCTTTTGTCATGCACAGTGCCGATCGGTACCTGTGTGCATGACAGAGCGCCGTGAGCCGGTCAGGCCGACCGGTCAGCCCAGCAGGTTGGACATCGTGTCGCCCCGGCCCTCGGCGGTCTCGGTGGCGATGGTGTCCAGGAACTGCTGGCCCACCTCGCTCTCGGCCTCGTCGACCATGCGCTTGGGGATGGCGGTGATCACGTAGTCCTCGGGCAGGGCGGGCGGCGGGTCAGCGGCCAGGGCCTCGGCCCGGCGGAGGAGCGCAGCCTCGATGATCGGCTCGTAGTCCTTGGCCTTCCGGGCCTGCGCGGCGTCGTCGCGCTCCGCGAACTCGGGGAGGATCTCGGTGCCGAACCGCTCGATGCTCTCCATGATGTGGTCGTGGCGGTTGTGGCCCGCCTGCAGGACGAAGATCACCTGGTCCACGCCGGCCTCCTCGTAGCGGCGCAGGAACTCCCGGATCTGTTCGGGGGTGCCGATGGCGCCCCGGAGGCCGGTCGTGTCGCCCGCCGCCACCTTGGCGCCCAGCCGCTCCTGGGCCAGCGCGACCTCGGTCTCGGCCGAGTACCCCATCTGGTCCCGGCGCTCCCGGAACTCCTGCCAGACGTCGGTCTCCGCGGGCCGGTGCTCGCCGAACACGTAGAAGTGGGCCAGCGAGTAGCCGAAGAAGTTGGCGCCCTCGAGCCCCCGACGCAGCGCCTCCTCCTCGTCGTCGCACAGCATCATCGGCGTGACGACGGCGACGTTCGGGTTGACCGTGTGGCCGACGGGCACGCAGCGCTCGGCCATCGTCGAGCGGTAGTCGCCCATCCAGCGGGCGGCCTCCTCGGGGTCGATGAAGGCGAAGCTCAGCGCGCCCATGCCCTTCTCGGCCGCCATCAGGATCGTGTCTCGGCGCGAGCACGCCACCCACAGCGGCGGGTGGGGCCGCTGCACCGGTTTGGGGACGACGTTGCGGGGCGGCAGCTGCACGAACTCGCCGTCGTGGCCGGTGAAGGGCGACTCGGTCATGCAGCGCAGCGCGACCTGCAGCCCCTCGAGCCAGGCGTCGCGCTTGCGGTCGTACTCCACCCCGAACGCCCCGAGCTCCGCCTCGGAGCTCGACTCGCCGGACCCGAACTCCACCCGCCCGCCCGACAGCAGGTCGAGCGTGGCGATCCGCTCGGCCACCCGCGCCGGGTGGTTGAACTGCGGCGCGGTCAGCACGATGCCGTGGCCCAGGCGGATGCGCTCGGTCCGTTGGCTGGCCGCGGCGAGGAACAGCTCGGGCGCCGAGGAGTGGGAGTACTCCTCCAGGAAGTGGTGCTCCACCTCCCACACGTGCTGGATGCCGAGCCGGTCGGCCAGCTCCACCTGGTCGAGCGCGTCGCGCAGCAGGCGTTCCTCGCTGTCGGCCTCCCAGGGCCTGGGCAGCTGGTGCTCGTAGAAGATCCCGAAGCGCACGTGCATCCCCCTCGGTCGCGCGTCCCCGACGCTCAGGCTGGCACACCCGTCGGCCCGCCCGCCGCGTCACCGCTACCTTGCGGCCCGTGAACGCCCTCGATGACTCGTTCGACCCCGCCCGCCTGTTCCGACTCGACGACCGGGTCGCGATCGTGACCGGGGCGTCGTCCGGCCTCGGCGACCGGTTCGCCCGGGCGCTGCACGGCGCCGGCGCGACGGTCGTGGTGGCGGCCCGGCGGGCCGATCGCCTCGAGGACCTGGCGTCGCAGCTGGGGGAGCGGGTCGTCCCCGTCGCTGCGGACCTGACCGACGCGGCCGACCGTGAGCGCCTCGTGCAGGCGGCGTTCGACGTGGCCGGCCGCATCGACGTGCTCGTCAACAACGCCGGCTACGGGGTGCCCGGCCCGGCCGAGTCAGAGGCGATCGAGCAGTTCGAGCGGACGATGGACCTCAACGTGACGGCCACGTTCCACCTGGCCCAGCTGGCGGGGCGCCACATGCTCGACGCCGGCCGGGGGAGCATCGTCAACATCGCGTCGGTGCTGGGCATGGCGGCGTCGGCGCCGATCAAGGAGGTGTCGTACTGCGCCTCCAAGGGGGCGGTCGTGAACCTGACCCGTCAGCTCGGGTGCGAATGGGGCCGCAAGGGGGTGCGCGTCAACGCGATCGCGCCGGGGTGGTTCCCGTCGGAGATGACCCAGGCCGAGATGTTCGACGACGAGGGCGGTCAGGCGTTCATCGTCCGCAACACGCCGATGGGCCGCGCCGGCGAGCTGGCCGAGCTCGACGGAGCGCTGCTCTACCTGGCCGGCGACGCCTCCACCTACGTGACCGGCCACATCCTGGCCGTCGACGGCGGCTGGCTCGCCCGCTGACCCGGTCTCACCCTCCCCGCCGAACTTGTACGCCACGCGCCACGCCGAACTTGTACGCCACGCGCCAGGGAGGCGACCGCCACGTACAAGATCGACGGTCTCTGACGAACTCGTACGTCACGCGCCACATGGGTGACGTTCACGTACAAGTTCGACCGCGAGCTCCTCAGCCCCGCCCGTGGAGCTGTGCGATCCGGCGCGCGTAGGTCTCGACGAGGTCGCCGACCACCAGGTCGGGCTCGTCGCTCACCTCCTCGTCGAGGACGCGCATCGTCTGCCAGCCCATGCGCGCCGCTGCGCGGTCCCTCGCACGATCGCGGCGCATCGCGAGCCGCCGCTCGTGATAGGGGCGACCGTCGATCTCGAGGATGAGCATCGCCAGTTCCCACGCGCGGTCGGCGAAGCCCTCCCCGGGCGCCAGCGAGGGGATCGGGTACTCCTTGAGCGGCGGCGGGAGCGTGGTCGCCAGCAGCAACCCGTCGGTCTGCCGTTCGAGGGTGCTGCGATCGACCGAACCTGCGGCGACGCGGTCGTCGAGGAGCTCTCCGAGCACAGCGATGTTCCGGCGACCCCGATGATTGACCTGGCGGAACACGCGGGCGATCGCTCCGGGTGTGACCTGCCGGGTCGTGATCGTCGTCTGGTCGAGCACCCACTCCATGCGTGGCCGTGAGAACACCGACGACACGTCGACGATCCCGCGGGCGATCGTCGTCGTCGGGATCCCCGCCACCTCCGCCATGTGCTCGGGACGCTGGTCCACCAGGCGGTGGACGCGGATGCCCGGGTGGTTCGCCCGGTGGCCGGGTGGTACCGAGACGACGGGTTCGTCCAGCGGGATGCTGGGGACGCCGTGCAGGTGGAGGCACGACTCGTGGCTGGCGCGGGAGCCGGGCCCCACCGAGAGCACGGCCGCCCGGATCTCGCGCCCGAACGACGTGGGCGTCGCGGTGAAGCGGTACACGCCGTGACGGATCGGGACGATGACGCCCGACGTCGCAGCCCGGTGGATCACCCGCCGGTCGATGCCGTCGGCACACGCCTGGTCGAGTGAGAACACGCCGTCCTGCTCGGCGGCGATGGCAGCCATGACGGCCAGGTCGTCGATCCCCATGGCCGGAGCGGACCATCGCCAGCCGTGCCGGAGCAACGGGGACCGCTCCCCGTTGACAACGGTGGCCGACTCACCGCCCGTCGAACTTGTACGCCACACGCCAGATGGCGGCCCGTCACGTACAGAATCGGCGGAGGTCCGAGCATCTTGTACGTGAGGCGCC
>JAEXGP010000102.1 GCA_023450775.1 Actinomycetes bacterium
GCGGGGCCGATCCGCGTGCGGCACCGTACGCCCGGGCGAGTGACCGCTCCTGAGGGTTCGTCCGCCCTTGGCGAGCGCGCGGCGTGCCGGGCTGCGAGGATGGGCGACGTCGGGCGTCGCTGACCGGGTGCCGCTCCGACGAACAGGAGGAGGGACCCGGTGGAACGACTGTCAGGGATGGACGCCACGTTCCTGTACCTGGAGACGCCGGCGGGCCACATGCACGTGGCCATGACCGCCATCTACGACGCCAGCACCATCGAGGGCGGGTACAGCTTCGACCGGATCCGGGCCACGATCGCCGAGCGGCTGCCACTGGTGCCGCCCTTCCGGCGCCGCCTGGTCGAGGTGCCGTTCCAGTTCCACCACCCGGTGTGGATCGAGGACCCCGACTTCGACCTGGACAACCACGTCCACCGCATCGTGTGCCCCGCCCCCGGCGGCCGCCGTGAGCTCGCCCTGATCGCCGGCCAGATCGCGTCGGAGCCGCTCGACCGCAGCCGCCCGCTCTGGGACGCATGGGTGATCGAGGGCCTGAAGCACGACCGCTTCGGCTTCGTGGTCAAGGTGCACCACTCCGCCGTGGACGGAGCGGCCGGCGCCGAGATCATGACCGAGCTGTTCGACCTGAGCTGCGAGGGCCGGGAGGTCGAGGCCGAGCCGGTGCCGCCGGAGCACGTCCCCACGGATCTCGAGCTGCTGTCGCACGCCGCCATGTCCAAGCTGCGGCTCTACGGCGACGCGTTCGGCCTCGTCGGGCGAACGGTGCGCTCGGTCAACAACCTGGTCGGCGGCATCCGCAACCCGCAGCGCAAGCACGGCGCCGTCCCGTTGACCGCGCCGCGCACGCCGTTCAACGCGTCGATCACCGCCGACCGCTCGGTGGCGTTCGCGCGCGTCCCGCTCGATGAGCTCAAGGCGGTCAAGGACGCCCTCGGGGTGAAGGTCAACGACGTGGTGCTGGCCATCTGCGCCGGCACCCTCCGCAAGTACCTCGAGGACAAGGACGCGCTCCCCGAGGAGTCGCTGATCGCGGTGTGCCCGGTCTCGGTCCGGACCGAGGACCAGCGCCACGTCCAGGGCAACAAGGTCTCGGCGATGTTCACCTCGCTCGCCACCGACGTGGACGATCCACTCGAGCGGATCCAGACGATCGCCACCTCCACGGTCGGCGCCAAGGAGGACCACAACGCGATCGGTGCGCTCACGCTCACCGACTGGGCGGAGTGGGCCGCGCCCCGGACCTTCGGGCTGGCGGCCCGCCTCTACAGCTCCATGAACCTCGCCAACTCGCACCGGCCGATCCACAACCTGGTGATCTCGAACGTGCCGGGTCCGCCGTTCCCGCTCTACATGTCGGGGGCCGAGATGGTCGCCGCGTACCCCATGGGGCCGATCATGGACGGCGCCGGGCTCAACATCACGGTCATGTCGTACCGGGACAGCGTGGACATCGGCTTCCTGGGCTGCACCGACCTGGTGCCTGACATCTGGGACCTGGCCGACGCGGTCGACGCGGCGTTCGAGGAGATCAAGCGCGCGGCCGGGACCATCGATCCGACGATCGCCAAGGCGCCGGCGCCGGTCACCTCCACCCGCCGCCACGCCCGGGCGGCGAGCCACGGAACGGCGAACGGCTCGACCGCCGGCAAGGCCGGCTCGACCGCATAGGTGCAACCTGTTCTAGTTTTCCGCCGTGGCCTACAACATCGCTGACCTCTTCGAGCACACCGTCGACGCCGTCCCCGACCGCACCGCGCTGATCGCGGACGGAACCACGCTGACCTTCGCCGAGCTGGACGCCCGGGCCAACCGGTTCGGCCACTACCTGGCGTCGCAGGGCATCGGCCCCGGCGACCACGTCGGGATCTACGCCATCAACTCCGAGCCGTGGGTCACCGCCATGCTCGGCTGCCTCAAGATCCGGGCCGTTCCGATCAACGTCAACTACCGCTACGTCGAGGCGGAGCTCGCATACCTGATCGGCAACGCCGAACTGGTGGCCTGCGTGTTCGACCAGGAGTACGCGCCCCGCCTGGCCGCGGTCCGCGACGAGTCGCCCAAGCTCCGCACCCTCGTGCACATCGGCGACGACTCCGGCGCCGACACCAGCGGGCTCGGTTCGATCTCGTTCGAGGACGCCTGCGCCCAGGGCTCGCCCGAGCGGGACTTCCCCGAGCGGTCGAACGACGACATCTACATCATCTACACCGGCGGCACGACCGGCATGCCCAAGGGCGTGATGTGGCGTCACGAGGACATCTACTTCGCGCTCGGGCAGGGCATCGACGCGCTCACCAACGAGCGCGTCGCCAGCGAGTACACCAAGGCCGAGCAGGCCGCTGCCTCCGAGACGCCGCTGATCTTCGGCGTGATCCCGCCCCTCATGCATGGCGCCGCCCAGATCGCCACGCTCAGCCAGTGGTTCATCGGTTCGACGATCGTGCTGGTCAGCAAGTTCGGCGCCGACACCGTGTGGGACCTGGTCGACGAGCACGGCATCAACTCGGTGATCATCACCGGCGACGCCGTGGCCCGCCCGCTGATCGAGGCCCTCGAGGACGAGCCCGACCGCTGGGACGCCGGCTCGCTGGTCTCGGTCTCCTCCAGCGCCGCCCTCTTCTCGCAGTCGGTCAAGGATCGGTTCCTCGACCGGTTCCCGAACCTGATCATCACGGACTCGATCGGCTCCACCGAGGGCGGCTTCAACGGCGTCACCTACGCCGCCAAGGGTGCCAAGGTCGAAGGCGGCGGCCCCACCGTCGACCCCGGCCGCGACGTGGCCGTGCTGGACGAGATGCTCGAGATCATCCCCAAGGGCGACACCCGCGTGGGCCGGCTGGGCCGCACGGGCAACATCCCGCTCGGCTACTTCAACGACCCGGTCAAGACGGCCGAGGTCTTCGTGACCGGCAGCGACGGCAACCGCTACTCCATGGGCGGCGACTTCGCCCGCTGGACCGAGGACGGCCGGCTCGTCATGCTCGGGCGAGGCTCGGTGTCGATCAACTCCGGCGGCGAGAAGATCTACCCCGAAGAGGTGGAGGCCGCGCTGAAGTCCCACCCCGCGGTCTACGACTGCCTCGTCGTCGGCGTGCCGGACGAGCGCTGGGGTCAGCGGGTCGCCGCCATCGTGCACGTCCGCGACGGCCACGAGGTGCAGCTGGAGGAGCTGTCGAACCACGCCCGGACGCTGGTGGCCGGCTACAAGGTTCCGCGCGAGCTGCACGTGGTCGACGAGATCGTCCGTTCCCCGTCCGGCAAGCCCGACTACCCGTGGGCCAAGAAGACCGCCGAGGCGGGCGACGCCCGAGTCGGCTGACGTCGTGGCGGGCCCGGCGGACGCCATCGACGGCCCGAGGGCACTGCCCCGCAACGTGGTGGTCGTGCTGCTCGACAGCCTGAACCGCCACCTGCTCGGCGCCTACGGCTCCGACGAGTTCGACACCCCGAACCTGGACCGCTTCGCCGCCCGGGCGCTGCGCTTCGACAACCACCAGACCGGGTCGCTGCCGTGCATGCCGGCGCGCCACGACATCCTCTGCGGCGCGCTCGACTTCCTCTGGCGGCCGTGGGGCTCGGTCGAGGTCTGGGAGGACGCGCTCACCTACGACCTCCGTCGTGACGGCGTGACCACCATGCTCGTGTCGGACCACCCGCACCTGTTCGAGACGGGCGGCGAGAACTACCACACCGACTTCGGCGCCTGGTCGTACGTGCGCGGCCACGAGGGCGACCCGTGGCGGACCGCGCCCGACCCGTCGTGGGTGGGCGCACCGGCCCTTCCCGCCCGCGAGGGCTGGATCCCGCACGCGTACGACGAGAGCCGCACCTGGTTCCGGACCGAGGACGACTTCCCCGGCGCGCGGACCATGGCCGAGGCGACCCGCTGGCTCGCCGAGGAGTCAGGAGCGGCGGACCGGTTCCTCCTGTTCGTCGACGAGTTCGACCCGCACGAACCGTTCGACGTCCCCGAGCCCTGGATGTCCCGCTACGACCCGGACTGGGAAGGGCCCAAGGTCATCTGGCCGCCGTACGCTGTGCGCGCCGTGGCCGACGGTTGGATCGACGAGCGCACCGCCCGCCAGATCCGGGCCAACTACGGCGCCAAGCTGACGTTCATCGACCACCAGCTCGGCCGGCTGCTCGACGAGCTCGACCGCCAGGACCGCTGGCACGACACCGCGGTCGTCGTGTGCACCGACCACGGGCACTACCTGGGCGAGCACGACATCTTCGGGAAGCCCAACACCCCGGTGCGGTCCACGCTCGGCCACATCCCGCTGATGATCGCCTGGCCCGGCCGCCCTCCCGGTTCGGCGAGCGCGCTGACGACCACGGTCGACCTCCACGCCACCCTGTGCGACGTGTTCGGCGTGACGCCGGCGCACCGGACCCACGGGCGGTCGCTGGTCCCGCTGTTGCAAGGCGACGTCGACGCCACGGCCACCGACGCCGTGCGCGACCACGTGGTCACCGGCGTGTGGGGTCGTGGGGTCACGGTGACCGACGGTCGCCGCCGCTACCTCCGGGCGCCGCGACCCGGCAACCGTCCGCTGTCCATGTGGTCGAACCGCTGGTCGACCATGCCGATCCACGCCTTCCCCCAGATCCGGCTGCCGCGGCCGGACCGGCGGGCCACGCTCGAGTTCATGCCGGGCTCCGACGTCCCGGTCATCCAGCAGCCGTTCGGTCCCGGCGATCCCGTGCCGTTCTGGGCGGACCCTGAACACCACACGGACGTCAGCATGCTGTTCGACGTGGTCGAGGACCCGGGCGAGACCCGGGATCTGGCCGGCACCGCGGCCGAGACCGAGCTCGCGGACCTGCTGCGCCACGCGCTGGACGACCTCGAGGCGCCGGCCGTCCAGTTCGAGCGACTCGGCCTCGCCTGATCGGAGTCGCTGGCCGGCCCGCCCCGGTCGGCTCGGTCGTTCAGAGCAGCCCGAAGGCCAGGCACCAGAGCAGTGCGGTGAGCGACAGCCCGTCACCCACGTGGCCCGCCGAGACCTCGGCACGCAGGCGCTCCACCGGCACCCACTCGACCCGCTCCGACTCGGACGGGTCGGTCGGCTCGCCCACATGGACGGCGCCACGCGCCAGGAAGAGGTCGAACCGCTTGTCGGCCATGCCGTTGAGCGGGAAGTAGTCGACCAGGTGCTCGAGCGTGCCGGCGTCCCCGCCGACGTCCCAGCCCGACTCCTCCAGCACCTCGCGGCGCGCGGCCTGCAGCGATGTCTCGCCCTCGTCGACGCCGCCGGCCGGGATCTCCCAGCCCCAGGTGTCGGTGATGAACCGGTGCCGCCACAGCAGGAGGACCGAGTCGACGCCGTCCACCCGGTCCACGACCACCGTGCCGGAGGCGGGACGCTCGGACCGGACCACGTGGTGCTCGAACCGGTGGGCCGGGTGGTCACCGACCGCGGGGACCTCCACGTCGGTCAGCGCGACGGTCAGCCACTCGGACGTGTAGATCTCCCGCTCCCCGTGGACCTGCCAGCGCACGCCGGGCGACGCTACCCGAGCAGGTGCACGGCGAATCCGACGAGCATCGCCGCTGCGACCAACCGGAGTGTCCGCAGCGCGGCGGGCGGCATCGTCGTGCCCACGACGTGGCCGAGGCCCACGTACCCGCCGTGCACGAGCAGCGACGACGCGCCCATTCCCAGCACCCAACCGATCGTGCCGGCGCCCGCTCCGCCGCCGACGACCAGGCCGGCGTACACGAGCAGCGACAGCGGGTTGGCCAGCGTCAGGCCCATGAACCCGCCGATCAGCCGGCGCGCGGGCGCAGCCGCGTGGTCGGCCCTGGGGGTCGGTGCCTCGGCGCTCCGGGCCCGGAGCGCCTGCAGCGCCACGTGCACGGCGAGGCCGACGAGCAGCAGCGCTGCCGCCAGCCGGAACCAGGTGGTCACCGATCGGAGCGCGGCCGCGAGGGCCGTGCCGAAGAGCGTGACCACCAGTGCGCAGACCAGGTCGCCCAGCGCCACGCCGACCGCGGCCGGGGTGCCGGAACGCAGGCCGCGCTGCACCCCCACGTCGACGAGCATGAGCGAGATCGGTCCGACGACCATCATGAGCGGCACGCCCGTGGTCAGCCCCGCGCCGACGTCGCTCGCGACGGCCACGAGGGACGGCGACAGCAGCGACGAGAACAGGGCCTGGATCATCACCCACCGAGCATGGCGTGGTTGTCGGCGTGTTTCCGAGGTTCTTCCCCGCCCGGTAGGGTTCATGACCGTGGATTCCGTGGTGATCGATGCATTGGACCGGGCGATCCTCGACGAGCTCCGACACGACGGTCGAGCCAGCTGGCGCGAGCTCGGCGAGCGGGTCGGGCTCGGCCCGACCGCGACGGCCGACCGGGTCCGACGGTTGGAGCGCGACGGCGTCATCCGCGGGTACCACGCGGATGTCGATCTGTCCGTCCTGGGGATCGGGCTGCGGGCCATCACCGAGCTGCAGCTGGGCACGGTCACCGCCCACGAGGACTTCGAGGACGAGCTCGCCCGCACTCCGGAGGTGCAGGCGGCCATGCACGTGACGGGCGCCCACGACTACGTGCTGCAGCTCGCCTGCCCCGACGTCGCCACGCTCGACCGCCTGCTGACCACCTGGAAGTTGGAGTCGGGCGTCAGCGAGAGCTCCACGCGGATCGTGCTGCGCGACGTCGAGCTCGACTAGCTGCGCTGGTCGCCTCGGGGAGTGTCACACCCCTGGATCACACTACGAACATGTGTTCGATCGGTGAGGCCGGGGGTGACGAGAGCGACGGCGGCGAGCAGGGAACTCCCCCGCCCCGGTTCGCGCCGGCGTTCGCCGGCACTGAAGCGTCTGCTGCCGCGGTGGCCGTGGCGCGGGAGCTGGCGGCGACGATCGTCAAGGGGCTGTCCGATGACGAGTGCTTCGGCCTCTTCGACGACGTCGAGGTCGCCC
>JAEXGP010000153.1 GCA_023450775.1 Actinomycetes bacterium
TGCGAGCGGACGCGGCGAACACGATCCTCGGGCTCCGCGTCAACATCTGGACCTCGCTGCTCGCGATCGTCGGGGGGCTCCTCTGGTTGTTCTGGCGCGGCAACCCGGTCGACCACGAGGCCACCGAGCGGCTGCGCGCGGGTGCGACGATGATCCAGATCGTCGGCGGTCAGGGCGTGCGGGGACCGGTCGCCGAGCAGGCGGCCGCCGACGCCACCGCGTCTGCCGACGCGACCGGGACGGCGGTCGCCGTTGATGCTGATGCGGACGCCGTCGCGGACGCGACCGATCCCAGCGACGCCGACACGGCCGACGCCGATCCCGGCGACGCCGACACGGCCGGCACTGCCGACGACGTCCCACGCTCCGACTGAGCGCTCGGGCGAGCGCCGGCGTTCAGCCGATCGACGCGCGGACCCGGTCCGAGAACGGCGGCCAGGCCGCGACGGCCCAGTCGTCGAACTCCCGGTCGGTGAGCACCACGCAGGCCAGGTCGGCCTCGGGATCGACCCACATGAACGTGCCGCTCCCGCCGAAGTGGCCGTAGGTCCTCGGCGGCGCGGTCGACCCGGTCCAGTGCGGGGACTTGGTGCCGCGCAGCTCGAAGCCCAGCCCCCACCAGCACGGCTTCTGCGGGCCCCAGCCGGGGAGGACCCCGTCGAGGTCACCGAAGCACGGCGCGAGCGCCTCGGTCACCGTCGTCGGGTGCAGCAGCCGCGGCGCCCGCGTCTCGGCGGCGAAGCGCAGCAGGTCGTCGACGCAGGACCACAGGTCCTTGGCGCCCGAGCCCCGCAGCTCGCTCGACGCCATGCCCAGGGGCTGGAGCACGCCCTCGGCGAGGTAGTCGGCGAACGGGATGCCCGTCGCCTCCGTGAGGTGGCGCGCGAGCACCTCGTAGCCCGTGTTCGAGTAGATGCGCCGGGTGCCGGGCGGGGTCAGCACCGCCGGCGTGTCGAAGTCGTAGCCGCCGGCGTGGCAGAGCAGGTGGCGCACCGTGCTGCCCGGCGGTCCGAGCGGCGTGTCGAGCGACGTGGCCCCTTCCTCGACCGCGAGCAGGCACGCCCACGCGGTCAGCAGCTTCGTGATCGACGCGATCCGCACGACCCGGGTCGTGTCGCCGTGGGTGGCGACGGTCGCTCCGGCGCGCGCCACGCCCGCGGCCGCGAAGTCGGCGCCCCAGCCGTCCACCTCGGCCAGCACGCCGGTGCTCACGTGCGGTCCCACACCAGGGTGGTCGGGCGGCGGTCGCCGTCGGGTGCGATCCGGCCGAGCAGCTCGGCGGGGGAGTGCCGTTCGATGTGGCCGATCAGGCCCTGGTACACGGAGTAGCCGACCAGCTCCTGGAGCCTCGGCGTGAACCCGGCCACGGTCGCCACGGGCAGTCCCAGCTGCTGGTTCTCCTGCTGGCGCACCCAACCGGCGCAGTAGTTCATGGCGATGCCGACGCGGTCCCGGTCGGTGGTGTTCGCGCCGCCGGCGTGCCACAGGCTGCCGTTCCACACGAGGACGTCGCCGGCGGACATCACCGCCGGTTCGGTGGGGTGGTCGCCGCCGTAGGTCGGCTTGCCCCACGTGTGGCTGTCGCGGACGATCCGGGTGGCGCCGTTGTCGGCGGTGAAGTCCGTGAGCGCCCACATGGTGTTGCAGACCACGGGCGGGTGCAGCGACGTCAGCGGGATGAGCTGGTCGTCCGCGTGCAGCGGCTGTGCCGTCTCACCCGGGCCGATGCGGATCGACGACAGGCTCGAGACCAGGCATCCCCGGTCGAGCACCCCCTCGACGATCGGGAGGACCGCAGGGTGCACGGGGATGGCCTCCCACAGGGGCCCGTGCCGCAGCAGGTTGTAGGCGCGGAGCGTCCTGGTCCCCTCGAAGTCGTTCGACGCCGGGCGCACGTCCTCCTCCCGCTCGATGCGGGCGAGGTCGTCCAGGAGCGCGGCGACCTCGCCCGCGTCGAGCACGCCCCGGAGGCACGTCACGCCGTGCTCCTCGATCTCCTGCACATGGTCCTGCACCGTCGTCACATCGGCCCCCGATGCCCTCGTCGACCCCCGGAACCTGCGCCGTCACAGGGGGCTGCTTCGTTTGACCCGTTCGACCGCAGGTACGATGACCACATCATCACGGATCCGAATCGGAAATGACGACAACCTTCGACAGCCTCGGCATCGACGAGGACATCTCCCACGCTCTCCGGGAACGGGGCATCACCACCGCCTTCCCCATCCAGGAGATGACCATCCCCGACATCCTCGCCGGACGCGACGTCTGCGGGAAGGCCAAGACCGGCTCGGGCAAGACCCTCGCCTTCGGCCTGCCCCTGGTGCAGCTCCTGCCCCGCGCCGAGCCGGGTCGCCCCACGGGGCTGGCCCTGGTGCCCACGCGCGAGCTCGCCACCCAGGTGCGCGACGAGCTGGTGGCCGCCTCGCACGCCCGCGGCATCCGCATCGCTGCGATCTACGGCGGCGACCCCATCGAGAAGCAGATCAAGGCGCTCAAGAGCGGCGTCGAGTTCGCCGTCTGCACGCCCGGTCGGGCCATCGACCTGATCGAACGCGGTGACCTGTCGGTCGCGGACGTCCGCCACGTCGTCATCGACGAGGCCGACCGCATGGCCGACATGGGCTTCCTGCCGCAGGTGGAGTGGATCCTGCGCAACGTCGAGGGCGACCACCAGACGCTGCTGTTCTCCGCCACGCTCGACGGCGTGGTGGACAGCCTGGTCCGCCGCTACCAGCACGACCCCACCCGTCACGAGGTGGCGTCCAAGGGCGTCAACGTCGAGCAGATGACGCACCGCTTCTTCCTGGTCCACGAGATGGACAAGGTGAAGGTGGCGGCCGCGATCATCCGCAACGCCGAGCGCACGATGGTCTTCACGGCCACCAAGCACGGAGCGGACCGCCTGGCCCGCAAGCTCGAGGACGAGGGTGTGCAGGCCGCACCCATCCACGGCGACCTGCGTCAGAAGTTCCGGGAGCGTGCGCTGGCCGACTTCGCGGCCGGCAAGCTCCACGCGCTGGTGGCGACCGACGTCGCGGCCCGCGGCATCCACGTGGACGACGTCGACGTCGTCATCCACTACGACCCGCCGAACGACCACAAGACCTACGTGCACCGCTCCGGCCGCACCGCCCGCGCCGGCGAGTCGGGCGTGGTCGTGTCGCTCCTGATCTACAACCAGGAGCTCGAGATCAAGCGCCTGCAGAAGCGGCTGGGTCTCGACGTGCCGATCGAGGAGATCTTCTCCAACGATCCGCGCCTGGCCGACGTGGCCGACTGGCCCGAGGCCTGAGCCCACACTCCGGCTCCTGCTGACCCCGCCGCCTCGGTGTCGAGGCCGCGAGGTTCCACAGGGCGCGGCGACAGCGCGGGCAGACTCGGGGCCGTGCCCCCTGCCCGATCGGCGCTCCACGACAGCTCGTCGCCGCGCGCGCTGGTGCACGAGCACGCTGCCACGCAGGCTCCCGCTCGGCGTCGGGCCCTGGGCTCGCACGCCACGCCCGAGGGGCTGGCACGCGTGCTCGTCGAGCTGGGCCTGGACCGTCTCGGTCGGTCGCCGGGCCTCGTGGTCGATCCGTCCTGCGGCGCGGGATCGTTCCTGCTCGCGGCGGCGGACGCGCTGGTGGCGCTCGGCGTCCCGCCCCGCGAGATCGTCACCGATCGGCTCGCAGGATGCGACGTGGACCCGCACGCGGTGGCCCACTGTCGGGAGGCCCTGCGACGCTGGGCGGCCGAGCACCACGTGACGGGCCCCGTGGCGCCGCAGGTCGCGGAGCACGATCCGCTGAGCTCGCCCACACCGTTCACCGGTCGGGCCGACCTGGTCGTCGGCAACCCGCCGTTCCTCGCCCAACGCACGAGCGACACGGCGCGGGACCCCCGGCGCCGGGACGCGTTGCGCCGGCGGTTCGGCGAGCTGGGCCCCTACGTCGACGACGCCGCCGCGTTCCTGCTCGTCGGGACGGAGCTGCTGGCTCCCGACGGTGTCGCCGTGCTCATCCAGCCGCAGTCCGTGCTGTCGGCACGCGACGCGTCGGCCGTGCGGGACCGACTGCTGCAGGCCGCCGCGGTGGTGGCGCTGTGGGCCGACGACGCCCGCCACTTCGATGCCGACGTGGAGGTGTGCGCCCCCGTCCTGCGCGCCGGACCGCGTGGTGCCACCGACCGCGCCGCGGACGATGCCGCCACGGTGGCGCTGCGGTGGGGTGGCGACGCGGTGGATCGCGGTTCGGCCCGCGCGCCCCGGGTC
>JAEXGP010000159.1 GCA_023450775.1 Actinomycetes bacterium
TCTACTTCGGCCTGGCGGTCGCGATCGCGGTCTACCTGGTCGGTCTGTGCACCATGAACATCTTCACGGACAACGGCAACCCGTTCTTCAACGACCCGCCGCCGCCCGTGACCACGTCGACGGTCGCCGAGACCGGCGGCTGACACAGGGCTTCGCCCTGCCCGAAGGGCTTCGCCCCTGCGGAAGGGCTTCGCCCCCCCCGAAGGGCTTCGCCCTGCCCGAAGGGCTTCGCCCTGCGGAAGGGCTTCGGCGCCGTCGGCGTCTCGCGTTCCTGGTTCCGTCCGAGGCGGTCCTCGCTGCGCTGCGGCGGCCTCCGGACGGCACTACTCCCAGCGGAACAGGAGCACCGCCGCCGTCGGCGCCGCCACCGCCCAGGCGGTGAGCGAGACCCACGCCCACGCCGCCACGCCGCCGCCCCCGAGGGACCCGGTCACCACCTCGGCGAGCGGCGCCGCCGGCAGCGCCTTGGACACGGTCGCCAGGCCCGACGGCAGCTCGGAGAGCGGGACCACCATGCCGCCGGTGAGCAGCAGCACCAGGTAGAGGCCGTTGGCCAACGCCAGGGTCGCCAGGCCGGGCAGCATCCCGGCGAGCAGCAGGCCGACACCCCCGAAGGCCGCCGTGCCGAGCAGCGCGCCGAGGACGGCGGCGGCCCAGCCCGACGCCGGGGGCGACCAGCCGAGCAGCAGCGCGACGGCGATGAGCACCGCCCACTGGACGACCTCGGTCAGGAGGACGGTCGTGATCTTGGCCGCCACCCAGCGCCCCCGCCCGAGGGGCGAGGCGCCCAGGCGCTTGAGGACCCCGTAGTGGCGCTCGAACCCCGTGCCGATGCCGAGCGAGACCATGGCCGTGGACATCACGGCGAGCGCCAGCACCGCCGGGGCCAGGAAGTCGATCGGCTGGTCGACCGCGCCGGTGGGCAGGATGTCGACGGTCGTGAAGAAGACCAGGATCAGCAGCGGGATGCCCAGGCTGACGAGCAGCTGCTCGCCCTGACGCGAGCTCAACGCGAGCTCGGTGCGCAGCTGCGACAGGAACGCCCTCATCGCCGGGATCTCCCGGGGCGTCGGCGGCGTACGCCCTCGGTCGGCGCGTCGGGCGGCGTCTCGTGCGCGGTCAGCCGCCGGAACACGTCGTCCAGGCGCTGGCGCCCGGCGCGCAGGTCCTCGAGCGGCAGGTCGCGCTCGGCCAGCCACGACGTGATCGCCGCCACGTTGGAGGGAGTGGGCGGGAGATCGACACGGTACTCGCCCCGGGTGACCTGCGTGACCGGCGCGCCGACTCGCTCGGCCAGCTCGTCGGTGGGCAGGTCCGCCGGGGCGCCGAACAGGACGTGGTCCGAGTCCGTGGGGCGGACCAGGTCGGCGGGCGCCCCCGCGGCGACCACCCTGCCGCGGTCGATGATCACGACGTGGTCGGACGAGCGCTCGGCCTCGTCCAGGTCATGGGTGGTCATCACCACGCACACGCCGTCGTCGCGCAGCTGGGCGACCACCTCCCGCACCGCGTCGCGGCCCTCCAGGTCGATCCCTGCGGTCGGCTCGTCGAGGAACACCACCCGGGGCCGCCCGATGATCGCGAGCGCCAGCGACAGCCGTCGCTGCTCGCCGCCGGACAGTCGACGGAACGCGGTGCCGGCACGGTGCGAGAGCCCGACACGCTCGAGCAGCGCGCCCGGGTCGAGCGGGTGCTCGAAGAACCCGGCGTACTGGCGCAGCAGCTCGGCCGGCCGGATGCCGGTGGGGATCCCGCCGTCCTGCAGCATGACGCCGACATCGGACGTCAACCGATGGTGCTCGGCGATCGGATCCCGCCCCAGGACTCGGGTGGTGCCGCCGGCCGCCGGCCGGTAGCCCTCGAGGTGCTCGACGGTGGACGTCTTGCCGGCACCGTTCGGGCCGAGCACGGTCGTCACCTGGCCGGCACGCGCCGTGAACGACACACCGTCGACCGCGACCGTGCTGCCGTAGCGCACCACGAGATCCTCGACGACGACGGCCTCGTCGCCGGCGCCCGTCGTGGCGGGTGCCGAGGGTTCGCCGTTCGTCACGCCTGCGGACGCTACCGGCGGTCCAGCAGGGCGGGCACGTCGGCGGGCGTCGCCGCGACCGCCCACGCGCCGGCGGCAGCCAGCTCCTCGGCGCCGCCGTAGCCCCACGCGGCGCCGATGCAGTCGACGCCGTGCGTCGCGGCGCCGAGGACGTCCAGGTCGCGGTCGCCGACGAGGACGCACGTGGAGCGCGCCGGGTCGCCGAGGCGGTCCAGGGTCCGGGCGAGCACCTGCGCCTTGGTGGTGGCGGCGCCGTCCATGGTGGCGGCGCCGATCACCTCGAACCGGTCCCGGATGCCGAAGTGCTCGAGCATCATCAGCGTGGGGTCCTCGCCCTTGGATGTCGCGGTGGCGAGCACGTGACCGTCGTGCGCGACGGCGTCGAGCAGCGGAACCACCCCGTCGTAGAGCGACGCCTCGAACACCCCCTTCGTCAGGTAGCGCTCCCGGTACAGGCGCACGCCGTCGTCGAGCTGCGGCTCGGGCACGCCCACCTCGGCGAGCATGGTGCGCAGCGGCGGCCCGATGTGGGCCCGCAGCACCTCGTGGTCGGGGACGGCCAGGCCGAGCTCGCCCAGCGCGTGAGCCATGCAGGCGAGGATGCCAGGTTCGGAGTCCCACACCGTTCCGTCGAGGTCGAAGATGACGTGCACCGGCCCAGGCTCCCACACGCCCGTCGGCCCTCCGCACGCCCCGAGCGCCTCGCACGGCGATGACTTCTGCGTCCGGAACCCGTCGGACGAGATGTCACGCTGCGAGCCGCCGGCACCGGCGGCGGAACCGAGGAGCCCGCCATGCCCCGCATCGTCCCCAACCTCTGGTTCGACATGAACGGACGGGAGGCCGTCGACTTCTACGTCTCGATCTTCCCGAACTCGCGGATCGTCGCCGAGTTCCCCTACACGGAGGCCGGCCCCGGCCCGACCGGCGAGATCATGGAGATCGACTTCGAGCTCGACGGTCAGCCGTTCGCCGCCATCAACGGCGGACCCCAGTTCACCTTCGACGAGGCCGTGTCGTTCCTCATCGAGTGCGAGGACCAGGCCGAGGTCGATCGCTACTGGGACGCCCTGCTGGCCGACGGCGGCGAGGAGTCCCAGTGCGGGTGGTTGAAGGACCGCTTCGGCCTGTCGTGGCAGGTCGTGCCCAAGGGCATGTACGAGATGATGCAGGGCGACCCCGCCGCGGTCGACCGCGCGGTCACCGCCATGCTGGGCATGGTGAAGCTCGACCTGGCCGCCCTGCAGGCCGCGTACGACGGCACGGCCTGAGCGTCGTCGACCCGCGGCGAACGGGTTCGGGGACGCCGGTCGGGCGCCGCTACCGTTCCGTCCATGCTCGACGTGCGCCTCATCCGCAACGACCCCGACGCGGTCAAGGCCGGGCTGTCCCGGCGCGGCGAGGATCCCGCCGCCATCGACGAGGTCGCACGTCTCGACGCCGAGCTGCGGAACCTGACGGCCCGACGCGACGGGCTGCGCGCCGAGATCCGCACGCTCTCCAACGAGGTCGGCACGCTGTTCCGCGAGCAGCGCCAGGACGAGGCGAAGGAGCTCCAGGAGCAGAGCCGGATCCTCGGCGCCGAGGAGAAGGCGCTGGACGCCGGCGCCGACGAGCTGGCCGCCGAGCTCCGCGACAAGCTGCTGCGCATCCCCAACCTCCCGTCGGAGGACGCGCCCGACGGGCTGGGCGAGGACGACAACGTGGTGGTGCGCGTGGAGGGCTTCGACGCCGATTCCTACGCCGAGCACCAGCGCGTGCCGCACTGGGAGATCGGCGAGCAGCTCGGGATCCTGGACGTCGAACGGGCCGTGAAGCTCTCGGGCTCCATGTTCGTGATGTACCGCGGCGCCGGGGCCACCCTCGTGCGGGCGCTCTGCCAGCTCGCGCTCGACCGCAACGTGGACCTGTACGAGGAGATCCGGCCGCCGACGCTCGTGCGGACCGACACGATGATCTCCACGGGTCACCTCCCCAAGTTCGAGGAGGAGGCGTACCACCTGGAGCGCGACGACCTCTGGGCGATCCCCACCGCCGAGGTGCCGCTGACCTCGCTGGGGCGCGACGAGATCGTCGACGAGGCCGACCTTCCCCGGCGGTACTGCGCGCACACGAGCTGCTTCCGGCGCGAGGCGGGCTCGGCCGGCAAGGACACCCGAGGGCTGCTGCGCGTCCACGAGTTCGACAAGGTCGAGATCCTGGCCTACTCCACCCCGGAGCAGGCGCCCGACCTGCATGCCGAGATCATGGCCCGGGCCGAGGGGACGATCCGCGACCTGGGCCTGGCGTACCGGGTCCTCGACCTCTGCGCCGGAGACCTGGGTGCCTCGTCCCGGCGGACGTTCGACATCGAGGTCTACGCGCCCGGTGCCGACCGCTGGCTCGAGGTGAGCTCGGTGTCGTGGTTCGGCGACTACCAGGCCCGCCGCGCCAACCTCCGGTACCGGCCCACGGAGGGCAAGGGCACCGAGATCCTCCACACGTTGAACGGCTCGGCGCTCGCGGTACCCCGGGTGTGGGCGGCCATCGTGGAGACGTACCGTCAGCCCGACGGCACCATCGAGGTGCCCGAGCCGCTGCTCCCGTACTTCCGCGGCCTCACCCACATCGGGTGAGCGACGTGGGGAGGGCGACATCGGGTGAGCACTGACCCGCCGGAGCGCCCCTCGGCGCGCCAGAGAGCGCGCGCCGTCGACCTCATCCGTCCGCAGGCCGCGCTGGCCGCGGACCTGCTGCGCTGGATCGCGCTGGGTCTGCTGGTCGGCCTGCTGGCGGGGGTGGCGTCCGCGGTGTTCCTGGCGTCGCTGAAGTGGGCGACCGAGACGTTCGACGAGCACGGCTCGCTGCTGTGGTTCCTGCCGCTGGCCGGTCTGGCGATCGGCCTGACCTACCACTACGGCGGCGGCCGTTCCGTCGAGGGGAACAACCTCATCCTCGACGAGATCCACGAGCCCTCCGCGTGGGTGCCGCGGCGCATGGCGCCGATGATCCTGATCGGCACGATCGTGACCCACCTGTTCGGCGGATCAGCCGGCCGGGAGGGCACCGCCATCCAGATGAGCGGCAGCCTGACGGACGCGGCGTCGCGCCTGCTCCGGCTCGGCCGGGACGACCGGCGGATCATGCTCGTCACCGCGATCGCCGGCGGCTTCGGCTCGGTGTTCGGCGTGCCGCTCGCGGGAGCCGTGTTCGCGCTCGAGGTCCAGTCCGTGGGCCGGCTCCGCTACGAGGCGCTGGTGCCGTGCCTGACCGCGTCGGTGGCGGGCGACCTGGTCGTCGAAGGTCTCGGGGTCCACCACACCCTGACCCCGCACCTGGGTCAGGTGGACCTGTCGGTCGGTCTGCTGCTCAAGGTGGCCGTGGCCGGCATCTGCTTCGGGCTGATCAGCGTGGCGTTCAGCGTGAGCGACCACTGGGTGAAGCGGGCCTTCGCCCGCTGGATCGCGTGGCCCCCGGCGCGGCCGCTCCTGGGTGGCGTGCTCGTGATCGCACTGACCCTGGCGGTGGGCGACCGCCTCTACAACGGGCTGTCCGAGGGCCTCGTCGAGCTCAGCCTGCTCGGGGGCAGCGTCCCCACGTGGGCCTTCGCGCTGAAGCTCGTGTTCACGGTCGTGACCCTCGGTTCGGGGTTCGTCGGCGGCGAGGTCACGCCGCTGTTCGTCATCGGCGCCACGCTCGGGGCGACGCTGGCGGCACCGCTCGGCGTGCCACCCGAGCTGCTCGCCTCGTTGGGCTTCGTGGCGGTGTTCGCCGGGGCGTCGAACACGCCGCTGGCCTGCACGATCATGGGGGTCGAGCTCTTCGGCGCCGGGGCCGTGCCGTACTTCGCCGTGGCGTGCGTCATGAGCTACGTGTTCTCGGCGCACCAGGGGATCTACCGCACGCAGCGCTCGACCGGCCCCAAGGTGCCGGGCTGGCAGTGGGCCCGGTGGGGTGGCCGCGGCTCGGAGGGCTCGCCGCCGTGATCGGCGTGACGGAACCCGTGGCCGGTGGCGACCGGCCCGGCCCTACGCTCTCGGCGATGTCGCTCGAGAACCGCCGCACCGACTACGACTGGGGCACCCTGCTCGAGGCGGACGCGCCCGCCGATCCCTACGAGCTGTTCGAACGGTGGCTCGCGGACGCCGAGGCCGCCGGCGAGCCGGAGTTCAACTCCATGGCGCTGGCCACGGTGGCCGACGGACGGCCCACGGTCCGCAACGTGCTCCTCCGCGGCGTCGACGCCGACGGGCGCCTGCAGTTCTTCACCAACCGGGACAGCCGCAAGGGTCTCGAGCTCGCGGCCGAGCCCCACGTCGGCCTGCTGTTCAGCTGGCTCGCGATGCACCGCCAGGTCCGCATCGACGGCACGGTGACCACCGCCCCCGACGAGGTCAGCGACGCCTACTTCGCCTCGCGGCCGCGGGACAGCCGGATCGGTGCGTGGGCGAGCGCCCAGTCGACCGTCCTCGCCGACCGGGCCGAGCTCGAGGCCCGCGTCGCGGAGGCGACCGCCCGCTTCGGCGACGGCGACATCCCCCGGCCCCCCAACTGGGGCGGCTACCTGGTCACGCCCGACTCGTTCGAGTTCTGGCAGGGTCGACCGAGCCGGCTGCACGACCGGCTCCGCTACCGCCGGGACCCGACCGGCGGATGGCTCCGCGAGCGCCTGTCCCCCTGAGCCCGGCGGACCGGACCGTGCGGCGCGGGTTCAGACGACGAGCGTCCGGCGCTCGCCGTCGGCGCCCTTGACCGAGGCGCCGGTCGGCCAGATGTGGTCGGAGCGCTCCGGCACGTGGATCTGGACGCCGGTGAAGACCGCCACGTCCATGTCCTTCCAGGCCTCGAGCGAGTCGAGCTCCGTCCACATCTCGGCCTCGACCGCGAGCGCGGCCCGATGCGTCAGCTCGATGATCTCCAACGGCATGGCGCCGGTCTCGTCCTGGACGAACCGCAGCAGTCGCTGGGCCTCGTGGTCGTCCAGCCCGGACGGGAGCGTGTCCTCCTCGCCGCGCTTGACCACCTCGAGCAGCGAGACGAGCGCCCCGCAGGTGGCGGTGGGGTGGTCCTGGTGGCGGCGCAGGCTCTGGCCGACCCCGCCCTCGCGGTCCATCCCGATGTGGGGCATCCCGAACACGAGCAGGTGGCCGCGGCCCGAGGTGTCGGGCACGTGGGACAGGCACGCCCGCCAGCCGGTCCGGCCGAGCGAGGGCAGCCCGCCCAGGCCGCCGAGCGAGAACGGGCGGTGCCAGCGTTCCGCCACCTGGTCGATCATGTGCTGGGTCAGCTCGTCGCGGCAGATCGAGACTGCGGCGAACGTCCCCTCGGGACGGAAGTCGTAGGGGTCGAGCGCGGTCGCCACCCGATCCAGGTAGGTGCCGACGGGGAGGGCGTCGGGGAAGGTGGACCGGAGACGGGACAGCACGGGCACGGCGCCCAGGCTATTCCGGCTCGCCGGGTGCATCCGCCGGCCCACTCCGGCGGACCAGGGCGATGGCGACCGCGGCGCCGATGATGATCGCCGCGGCGGCGGCCAGGCGTCCGCCGCCGACGTCCTCGACCCAGTTCTGCAACCAGCTCTGGACGTCGCGGGTCCAGTCGACGACCGGGGAGGAGGCGCCCGAGCCGAGCTCGCGGATCTCGACCCACGCGTAGTAGCCGACGAAGAGGCCGGCCAGCACGAGCAGCACGCCGGAGATCGCCTGCATGTGGGGCAGGATCCGGCGGAACGCGGTCACGACCCCGGTGCGGGCCAGGGCCACGGCCATCGTGAGGATGCCGAGCGTCATGCCCATCCCGAGGCCGTAGGCCACGAACGCCCCGAGGCTCTGCGCGAAGGACCCGTCGAGGGTGACCGACACGAGAGAGATGAACACCGGGATCGTGCAGCTCAGCGACGCCACGGCGTACGAGATGCCGTAGAGGAACATCGTGACCAGCTCGCGCCCGCTGCGGTCCATGTCGACGTGCGGCAGGCGGACCGTGGGCTCGAAGCCGCGGAGCACGGCGATGCCCAGCACGACCAGCCCGATGCCGATGACGAGCGTGAACCAGGGCAGGCGCTGTCCGATCGCCGAGCTCACCGACGACCACGCCAGCCCCATGATCCCGAACACCACCAGGAACCCGGCGGTGACCGCGGCGGACACGACCAGCGCGCGCAGCACCGGGCTGCGTCGAGCGGCCGACCCGGTGGCGTCCTCGGGCTGCTCCAGGCCCAGGAAGTACGACAGGTAGGCGGGCAGGAGCGCGAACCCGCAGGGGTTCACGGTGGCCACCATGCCGGCGGAGAAGGCCAGGGCCAGGCGGGCGCCCACGGCGTGCGGTCCTCGTCCGGCCGCTCAGCCGAGCAGGCCGTGGTCGCGCAGGACGCCGTCCACGTCGTCGGCCGTCAGCGCGCCGTTGTGGACCTCGACGACCTCGCCGTCGGCGTCGATGAACACCGTGCGGGGCAGGGCCGTCCCGCCGAACGCGGCGAAGACGTCGGCGCCGGGATCGCGGCCGTTCGGGTAGGTGACACCGGTCTTCGCGACCATCTCCCGGCCGGCGGCCTCGGTGTCGGTGACGTCCACGCCGACGACGGCGACGTCGCCGCCGTGACCCGACCACACGTCCTGCAGCGCCGGCATCTCCTTGAGGCACGGGATGCAGGTGGACGACCAGAAGTTCAGGACCAAGGGCCGGCCCCGGAACGCCGAGAGCCGGGTGGTCGTCCCGTCGAGCAGCGCCAGCTGCACGTCGGGCGCGGGATCGCCGACCTCGACCGGCTCGGTGCCGTCGGGCACCAGCGAGGCGCCCTCCACGCCCTCGAGCGCCTTCTCGACCTTCACCGCGCCGCTGTCCTCGGACCGGGTGCCCAGCCAGAGGACCAGCCCGGCCGCGGCCAGCGCGAGGGCGGTGATCAGGAGGAGCCCGAGCGGGCCGATCGGCAGGCCCTTGCGGGGACTCGGCGCCTGGCTGTCGGGAGCTTCGGGATCGGGGGCCGTCTGCTCGGTCCGCGTCATCGGAGGGTCCACCTCTGGAGGGTCGGGCGCCGGCCTCCGCGAACGGGGCGGGCCCGTCCGGCGGGGTGTTCCCGGTGGAGGGGCCGGGCCTGCCGGCCCCTCCACTGTAGTGATCCGGTTCCTCAGCGGTCAGCTCGCGAGCCGTGTGCGTCACCGTCCCGCCGGGTGCCGGATCCGAGAACGTGTCCCGTCACCGGGCTCCGGCGCTGACGAGCCGCCGGTAGGCGTCGGGCACCTCGACCTCGGGGAACCGGTCCCCGGGACGAGGGGTCTTCGGGGGCCGCCCCCGACGCCGCTTGTGCAGGACGATCCTGCCGGCGACGAAGAGGTGGCCACCCCAGATGCCGTACTGCTCGCCGCGTTCGACCGCGGCGTCCAGACATCGGGTCCTGACCGGGCAGGCGAGGCAGATCCTCTTGGCGGCGCTGATCTCGTCGAGGTCGTCGCTGAAGAACAGCTCCGTGTCGAGGTCGCGGCACGCCGCCTGCGTCTCCCAGGCAGCCCGGTCGAGGGCGACGTGCGTGACGGCCAGGCCGGTGATCACGTCACCCTCGGGGCGGGTGTCGAGGATGCTCATGTCGGTGCTCCTTGTTCTGGCGGCGTTGCCGGATGTCTCGGCGCCGTTGCCGGGATGTGGGTGTCTCTTGTCGGGAGATCTGGTCGTGGGTCGTGTCAGGTCGAGATCGCAGGTCGGAGCGGTCGGAGGTCGGGCCGAAAAGCGGAAGAGCCGCCGGGTGGAAGATCCACCCGGCGGCTCTGGAGCCAGTCCCTGCGCTGTCGACCTGTTCGGTCAGTGCGGAGGTGCTCCCCGTCGGGTGGTGGCGGTCGCCGGGATGGCGGACTTGGCGCCCGGCTTGGTGCCGTACACGTTGGCGATCCCGAAGGCGTTGACCGCCGAGCAGAGATGCAGACGCGCACGCACCACACCGGGTCGCCACATGGCGGCCTGCGTGTGGAGGGTCATCGTCTCGTTCATCGATCTGCTTCCGTCTTCGTGTACCGGGGCGTCCTGTCGCACGACGAGGGCGCACCGGCGGGTGCGACGAGCGAACCACGCCCTCTCGGGGCGGGTCAAGCGATTAACCCGCGAAAATCTGCGCGCCGTCCGGCGCCGCTGCGGTTCCGTCAGCCCGCGAGCGGTCGGAAGCGCAGGAGGCCGTCCTCGTCGGTGCGCGCCGCCATGCGGCCCTGCACCCGCAGGTGCTCCAGGTGTGCGTAGGTCTCCGACTCGGCCATCGGTCCCCAGGAGCGCTCCTGGAACAGGCGCCGGGAGTACTGGCGCACGGTCGCGTCGCCGAGATCCTCGCCCAGGCGCTCGATCTGGGCCAGGCGCTCGACGTGGTGGCCGATGATGTCGTCCACGCGCGCGCCCAGGTCGTCGAACGGCAGCCCGTGCGCCGGCAGCACCCGGGTCACGCCCGCCAGCGCGGCCACGCGCTGGAGCGCGGCGACGAACTCGGCGAGCGAGTCGTCGCTCGCGGT
>JAEXGP010000217.1 GCA_023450775.1 Actinomycetes bacterium
CGGGGCGCGTGACCGAGACGATCGCCGCCACCGGCACGTAGGTGGTGCGTCCGCCCGGGCCGGTGTCGATGGTGGCGACCGAGCCCACCGCCAGCACGTCGCCGCGCACGGCGGTGCCGCCGGCCAGGGTGAGCACCACCTCCGTGCGATCCTCGACCAGGTCGCACAGCACCTCGACCATCGACGCCCCGTCGAGCGGGGGACCGGACGCAGGGATCGGTTCACCCACCTCCAGTGCCGTGACCGCCTCGATCGACACCCACGTGACCCCGTGGCGCCGGCGCACCTCGATCACGTCGGAACCCACGATCGCGAGCCGGCCCGACACACGGTCGCCGGTCACCACCTGGACCGCCACGTCCCGGCCGACCGCGGCGGCCAGCGCCCCGGACAGGGTGGCCTCCTCGGTCAGGCGATGGCGGATCCAGCGCTCCCGGCGACGGGCCTCGATC
The DNA here is from genome assembly GCA_023450775.1 of Actinomycetes bacterium. Classification (GTDB taxonomy): domain Bacteria; phylum Actinomycetota; class Acidimicrobiia; order Acidimicrobiales; family Microtrichaceae; genus Dermatobacter. The sequence goes on from JAEXGP010000217.1 coordinate 453, forward strand.
TCGAGCTCGATGCGCAGATCCGCCGCGGCGGCGTCCACGTCGCCGTGACTGCCCTGATCCCCGGTGGAGGCCACCAGTACACTGTGCCCCTCCATGGAACCTGCTCGCACGACGACCACCGATCGGCCCACGATCGTCCACGTCACGGGCAACCACCTGATGACGGACCTCCTCGGTCCGCGCGACGAGTTGCTCGACGTGGTCGAGGACGCCTTCCCGCAGACGGTCATCAGCGTCCGCGGCAACGAGATCTCCGTCACCGGCGACGAGGCGGAGCACGTGGGCCGCGTCTTCCAGGAGCTCGTGCTCGTGCTCGAGCAGGGCCAGCGGATCGGCGACGACGTCGTGCGTCGCACCATCGACATGGTCCGAGCGGACGAGCGCCCGTCCGAGGTGTTCACCCACGAGCTGCTCCGCACGCACCGGGGCGGTCGGGTGCGGCCCCGGACCAGCGGTCAGAAGCGCTACGTGGACACGATCGCCGGCAACATCGTCACGTTCGGCATCGGCCCCGCCGGTACCGGCAAGTCGTGGCTCGCCGTGGCCATGGCGGTGCAGGCCCTGCAGCGCAAGGACGTGGAGCGGATCGTGCTCACCCGTCCCGCGGTCGAGGCGGGCGAGCGCCTCGGCTTCCTGCCCGGCGACCTCATGGCCAAGGTCGACCCGTACCTGCGCCCGCTCTACGACGCCCTCCACGACATGGTCGGCCCCGAGGCAGCGCAGAAGCTGCTCGAGCGGGGGACCGTCGAGGTGGCGCCGCTGGCGTTCATGCGTGGCCGCACGCTCAACAACAGCTTCATCATCCTGGACGAGGCCCAGAACACCTCGCCCGAGCAGATGAAGATGTTCCTGACCCGCCTGGGCTTCGGGTCCAAGGCGGTCATCACCGGCGACGTCACCCAGGTGGACGTGCCGGGCGGTCGTTCCGGCCTGGTCGACCTCCAGCGCATCCTGGAGGGCATCGACGACCTGGCGTTCGTGCACCTCACGGGCAAGGACGTCGTGCGTCACCGCATCGTCGCCGACATCGTCGACGCCTATGCCCAACGCGGCTCGTGAGGACCGGCACGGACCAGTGACCACCTCTGACGATCGCCCCGCCGTCGCCCGGCGGGACGACCGGGATCCTGCCGCCGCGGCGGCCCTGCCCGTCGACCTCGACGCGCTCGCCGACCTGCTCGCCGCAGTGCTCGGTGCCGAGGGCGTGGCCGCGGACGCAGAGGCGTCGCTGCAGCTGATCGCGCCCGACGCCATCGCCGAGCTCAAGGCCGAGCACCTGGGCGGCACCGGGCCCACCGACGTGCTGTCGTTCCCGCTCGACGGCCTGGACGGCGAGCCGCCCGACTGGATGGTGGGCGACGTGGTCGTGTGCCCCGAGGTGGCCGCGGCGCAGGCGCCCGAGCACGCGGGCGACCTGGACAGCGAGCTGGCGCTGCTGGTCGTCCACGGCGGACTGCACCTGTGCGGTTGGGACCACGCCGAGCCCGCCCAGCGCGATCGCATGTGGGCCCGTGAGCGCGAGTTGCTGACAGCGCTCGGCCGCACGCCGGTCCGGGATCCGTGGGCCACGCCGGGCGAGCCGGACGGCGAGGAGGAGGCGTCGTGACCGGGACGGACCTCGTCCTGCTCGTGGTGGTGATCGTGCTCGTCGGCTTCGCCGTGGTGCTCGCGGTGGCCGAGACCTCGATCACGCGCATGACCCGCGCCCGCGCCGCTGCGCTGGCCGAGTCGGAGCCCAAGCGGGGCCGGCGCGTGCAGCGCATCGTCGAGAACCTGGAGCGCGACCTCAACGCCACCTACCTGGCGGTGAACATCGTGCAGACCGTGCAGGCCGCCCTCGTCGGTGTGCTCGCCGGCCGGCTCTTCGGCCCGCTCGGGGTGGCCATCGGCATCGTGCTCAACGTGGTCGTGCTCTTCACCCTGGCCGAGGCGGCGCCCAAGACCTGGGCGCTGCAGCACACCGACCGCGCCGCGTTGATGACCGCGCCGCTGGTCGAGCTCATCGGCCGCATGCTGCGCTGGCCCGCCCGCGTCCTCATCGGCGTCGCCAACGTGGTGCTGCCCGGCAAGGGGCTGAAGAAGGGTCCGTTCGTGACCGAGGAGGAGATCCTCGCCCTGGCCGAGGAGGCGGCCGAGGCCGCGGTCATCGAGGAGTCCGAACGGGACCTGATCGAGTCGATCATCGACTTCGGCGACACCGTGGTGCGCGAGATCATGATCCCGCGGCCCGACGTGGTCTCGATCTCGGCCGACGCCACCGTCCGCGACGCCGTCGAGCTGTCGATCGAGACCGGCCGCAGCCGGTTCCCGGTCTACGGCGAGACCTCCGACGACGTGATGGGCATGGTGTACGCCAAGGACGCCTTCGGCGCCGAGCGCGACGGCGGCGGCGACCGCTGCGTGGCCGAGGTGGCCCGGCCGGTGCTGTTCGTGCCCGAGACCAAGCGGGTGGCCGAGCTGCTCACCGAGATGCAGGCGCGCAAGACCCACATCGCCGTGGCGGTCGACGAGTACGGCGGCAACGCCGGCCTGGTCACGCTCGAGGACTTGCTCGAGGAGCTGGTCGGCGAGATCCACGACGAGTTCGACCAGGAGGAGGTGGAGGTCGAGCCGGTCGGCGAGGACGCCTATTTGGTCAACGCCAAGCTCAACGTGGGCGACCTCAACGAGCGGCTCCACCTGGACCTGCCCGAGGGCACCTGGGACTCGGTCGGCGGCCTGGTCTTCGGCACGCTCGGTCGGGTGCCGGCGCCGGGCGACGTGGTGGAGCTCGACGGCTGCCGCCTCACCGTCGACCGCGTGGACGGCCGGCGTGTCAGCCTCGTCCGCGTGGAGCGCACCGAACCCGTGAACGTGGACGAGGACGCATGAGCGATCCGTTCGACGACGACCTGGACGACCACGACGAGCCGGAGCTCGACGGGCCCGCCGAGCCATCGGCCGTGGAGGACCCGCGCGAGGTCGACCTGGACGTCCTCGACGAGGACGAGCTCGACGACGAGGAGCTCGCGGCCACCGACGAGCCGGGCTTCCGCTCGGGCTTCGTCACGCTGGTGGGGCGGCCCAACGTGGGCAAGTCCACCCTGCTCAACCGGATCCTGGGCGAGAAGGTCTCGATCGTCTCGGACAAGCCGCAGACCACCCGTCACCAGATCCGCGGCGTGCTCACCGACGACGCCACGCAGATCGTCTTCGTGGACACACCGGGCATCCACAAGCCACGGACGCTGATGGGGGAGCGGCTCAACGAGTCCGCCACCGACGCGCTGGCGGGCGTGGACATCGTCTGCATCCTCTTCGACGCCACGCAGCGCATCGGTCCCGGCGACCGCTACATCGCGGAGCGCGTGCCGGGCAACGCCGTCGTCGTGCTCAACAAGTGCGACCGGGCCAAGCCGGAGCGGATCGCCGAGCAGCTCGCGCTCGCTGCGGAGTTCGACCTCGCCTCGTACTTCCCGGTGTCGGCCCGCACCGGCAAGGGCGTGGACGCCCTGGTCGCCCACCTGCGCTCGCTGCTGCCGCCGGGACCCAAGTGGTACATGGACGGCGAGGTCACCGACCTGGGCGAGGGGTTCCGGGTGGCCGAGCTGGTCCGGGAGCAGCTGCTCGCCGTCACGCACGACGAGCTGCCGCACTCGATCGCCACCCGCACCACCCAGTGGGAGTGGCCCCACATCCGGGTGGAGATCCTGGTGGAGCGGGAGTCGCAGAAGGGCATGGTGATCGGCAAGGGCGGGTCGGTCCTCAAGGAGGTCGGGACCCGCGTGCGCCGCCAGCTCCCCGACGGCGCCTACCTGGAGCTGTTCGTGAAGGTGGACAAGGACTGGCAGTCCCGGCCCGGCTCGCTCGAGCGCCTGGGGTACTGAACATGCGGTCTGGGCGGCAGGGGTAGCGTGCGGGAAGTGGAGCTGAGCGCACTCGACAAGAAGCGGATGCCCGTCCACGTGGCCCTGGTGATGGACGGCAACGGTCGCTGGGCCCAGCGCCGCGGCCTGCCCCGGACCGACGGCCACGCCGCCGGCGAGGAGGCCCTCCTGGACACGGTGTGGGGCGCCCTCGACGCCGGGATCCGCTACATCACCGTGTACGCGTTCTCCACCGAGAACTGGAAGCGCCCGGTCGACGAGGTCCGCTTCCTCATGGGGTTCAACGAGCGGCTGCTCATGACCCGCCGCGACGAGCTCAACGCCAAGGGCGTGAAGGTCCAGTTCCTCGGCCGACGCGACTGGCGGGTGCCCAAGCGGGTGCTCAAGCGCATCACCGAGACCGAGGAGATGACGCGGCACAACACCGCCATGACGCTGTCGATGGCGTTCAACTACGGCGGGCGGGCCGAGCTGGTCGACGCCGTGCGCGAGATCGCCCGGTCCGGCATCAAGCCCGACAAGATCGACGAGAAGACGATCCGCAAGCACCTCTACGACCCGTCCATGCCGGACCCCGAGCTCATGGTCCGCACGTCGGGGGAGTACCGGATCTCCAACTTCCTGCTCTGGGAGCTGGCGTACTCGGAGCTCGTGTTCACCGACGTGCTCTGGCCCGACTTCCGCCGCGGCGACCTGTACGCCGCCATCGACGAGTACCAGCGCCGCGACCGCCGCTTCGGCGGGCTGAGCGATGCCGACGGCTCCTGACGCCCCGCCCGGCGCCCGCGGGGACGGCGGGCCGGTCGAGCGGTGAGCCTCTACCGCGACGTCGCCGTGGTGCTGCGCACCCACAAGCTGGGTGAGGCGGACCGGATCGTGGTGCTGATGACGCGGTCGACCGGCAAGGTGCGGGCCGTCGCCAAGGGCGTGCGCCGCACGGGGTCCAAGTTCGGGTCGCGTCTGGAGCCCGGCTCCTACGTGTCGCTGCAGCTGCACGAGGGCCGGGGTGAGCTCGACATCGTCACGCAGGCCGAGACCGTCGAGTCGTTCCGCCACACGCGGGAGGACCTGTCGCGCCTGGGCCGGGCGGCGTCGCTGCTGGAGGCGGTCGAGCAGCTGGCCCAGGACCGTGAGCCGGCGCCCCGGCTGCACGACATGCTCGTGGGCGGGCTGCGGACGATCGACGAGCGCAACCCGCCGCTGGTCGCCGGGGCGTTCTTCCTGAAGCTGCTGGCCGTCGAGGGCGTGGCGCCCGAGCTGGACGCCTGCGTCGGCTGCGGCGAGGAGGACGGCGAGCTGGCCCTGGCGCTCGAGGCCGGGGGCGTGCGCTGCCGGTCCTGCGGCGGCGGGCGCGCCGTGTCGGACGAGGCGTTGGCCGTGTCGCGGGCCGTGCTGGGCGGCGGGCTCAACGTGGCGCTGTCGCTCCCGGAGGGTGCGGTGACCCACGAGGTCGAGGGGATCGCCACCTCCGCGCTCGAGAGCCACATCGAACGGCGGCTGCGCTCGCTGCACGTCCTGCACGACATCTGAGCCCGGACGCGACGAGGGGGCCCCGGAGGGCCCCCTCGTTCCGCGTTCCGGGGTGCTCGACCCCGCCGTTCCCGATCAGGGGACGACGGGCTCCTGGTTGAGCGCCCGGTACGAGTAGATGACGGCGATGAGGGCGATGGGGCCCGTCGCCAGGACGCCGACGCAGCACAGCACGATGCCGACGTAGTACACGAGGTACGACACGAGCAGGATCAGGAACACCTTGCCGAAGTTGTCCTTGACCCAGTCGATGCTCTGGCGGATCGCGTCACCGGGACCGACGCCCTTGTCCAGGGCGATGATCGGGGCGTACGCCGTGAAGATCAGCCAGATGATGCCCGGGATCACGCAGAGGATGAACCCGACGAAGGCGCCGAGGCCGACGAGGATCACCGTCAGGGCGAAGCTGCCCATGTTCTCCGTGTTGGTCAGCATCGACACCTCGGGCTTCACCCCGCGGGTCACGCCCAGGCCGGCGCGGTAGACGCCCGCCTGCAGGAAGAACGCCACGACGAACTGGAGCACGAAGACCACCGAGTAGCCGACCAGGCTGATGATCGCCCCGGCACCGCCGTCGTCGTTGATCGCCGGCAGGAGGACCAGCTGGCCGAGCAGGCTCACCACGAGGGTGGCGCCGAACACGATCAGCATCAGGATCACCAGCGGGCCGGCGTTCTCCTGGAACTTCTTCCAGCCGTAGGAGATCGATGCACCGACGTCGAGCTGCGGGTACTGGCCGCCACCGCCGCCGTAGGGCTGTGCGGGCGGCGGCGTGAACCCGCCACCGCCGCCGTACCCGCCCGGAGGCGGCGGCTGCGCAGGCGGAGGTCCCGCAGGGGGGAACCCGCCACCGGGCGGGGGCGGTGTGCCTCCTGGCGGGGGAGGTGGCGGAGCACCGCCACCCGGGGGCGGCGGTGGATAGTTCGGATCACTCATTCGTGTGCCTCCGGATGGATGGTGGGAACGGAGAAGGGATGCCCGACGCTCAGGCGACGTCGATCACGACGGTCTTGGCCGCCATGTCGAACGGTGTCTGGCGTCGTTCGTTGGAGAAGAGGTTGACCAGGCCCCAGATGTAGAGGCCGAGCGTGATCAACGAGCAGGCGATGCCGGCCAGGTTGGGCAGCCATCGCAGGACGGCGGGTCCCCAGCCCGGCGTCTGGCCGTCGGACAACCGCACGACCTTGACCTTGACGAGCATGGCGCCGGGCGTCTGGCCCTTCAGCGCCACGAACACGATGTGGTACGCGATCGGCACGAGCAGCGTGAAGGCGTAGGCGATGATCATCGCTCCGATGCCGGCGCCCGAGGCCGAATCCTCGACGAACCCGAACTCGTTGACCGTGGTGGTGCTGGTCCCGCCGATCGTGAAGCCGGCGATCACCCACACGAGCACCACGGCGACCGCGACGATCAGCCAGTCGATCAACCAACCGCCGATGCGCTTGCCCGGCGAGGCGAGCAATGCGCTCGACGGGAGGCCCTCGCCGTACTGGTACGGCGACGCCGGGGGCTGGAACCCGCCGGGCGCGCCGTACTGCGGCTGTCCGTACTGAGGTTGCCCGTACTGGGGCTGTCCGTATTGCGGTTGGCCGTACTGGGGCTGTCCGTATTGCGGCTGGCCGTACTGGGGCTGGCCGGGCGACTGCTGGGAGTAGCCACCCGGGGGTGGCGGGACCTGCGGCGCGACGGGCGGCTGCGGCGCGCCGTAGCCGGGCGGCACGGGCGGCACCGGTGGGACGGGCCCGGACTCATCCGGTCCCCCGGCCGGGGGCGGGGGAGGAGGGGCATCACTCATCGGTCGTGCCTCACACGCGTGCAGTTCACCGGCGCCACGGTAGCGACGGCATCGCGGAATGCCGCGGACCTGAACCCCTTACATGGGTCGCACGGTCCGCCGGTACGCTCGGCTGCCATGTCCGAGGAAAGCAACACGGCACCGTCGCCGGAGCTGTTCGACAAGATCGTCAACCTGACCAAGCGGCGCGGGTTCGTGTACCCGTCGGCCGAGATCTACGGCGGCTTCCGCTCCACCTACGACTACGGACCCATCGGCGTGCTGCTGCTGCGCAACGTGAAGGACGCGTGGTGGCGCTCGATGGTGCAGCTGCGCGGCGACGTCGTGGGCCTGGACGCCTCGATCCTCTCGCCGCCGCAGGTGTGGGAGGCCTCGGGCCACCTCGCCAACTTCACCGATCCGCTCGTCGACTGCACCAACTGCAACACCCGCTGGCGCCTGGACAAGCTGGACGACCCGGATCAGTGCCCGAGCTGCGGCAAGCGGGGCACGTTCACCGAGCCGCGCCAGTTCAACCTGATGTTCAAGACCCAGGCCGGCCCGGTGGAGGACGCCGCGTCGGTCGCCTACCTGCGCCCCGAGACGGCGCAGGGCATGTTCATCAACTTCAAGAACGTGATCGACACCACCCGTGTGCGCCCGCCGTTCGGCATCGCGCAGATCGGCAAGTCGTTCCGCAACGAGATCACGCCCGGGCAGTTCGTGTTCCGGACCCGTGAGTTCGAGCAGATGGAGATGGAGTTCTTCGTCCCTCCGGCGGACGCCCAGCGCTGGTACCAGTACTGGTGCGACGAGCGGTACCGTTGGTACCTCCAGCACGGCATGCCCGAGCACCTGCTGCGGGTGCGGGCGCACGAGGCGGACGAGCTCTCGCACTACTCGTCGGGCACCTCCGACGTGGAGTTCCTGTTCCCGTGGGGCTGGGACGAGCTCGAGGGCATCGCCAACCGCGGCGACTACGACCTCACCCAGCACGCGACGCACTCCGGCGAGAAGCTCGAGTGGTACGACCAGGCCGCCAACGAGCGTTGGACGCCGCACGTGATCGAGCCCGCCGCCGGAGCGACACGCACCGCGATGGCGTTCCTGATGGCGGCCTACGACGAGGAGGAGGTCCGCGGCGAAACGCGCGTCGTGCTGCGGTTCCACCCCCGGATCGCGCCGTACAAGGCGGCCGTGCTGCCGCTGTCCAAGAAGCCCGAGCTGACGGGCCCCGCGGGCGAGCTCGCCGACACGCTCCGGCGGTCGTTCATGACCGACTACGACGAGACGCAGTCGATCGGCCGGCGCTACCGCCGCCAGGACGAGCTGGGCACCCCGTTCTGCATCACCTATGACTTCGAGTCGCTCGAGGACCACGCGGTCACGGTCCGCGAGCGCGACTCGATGGAGCAGGAGCGCGTGGCCGTCGCCGAGGTCCCGGACTACCTGGCCGAGAAGCTGGCCTGAGCCGGCCGCCCTCGCGGCGTCCGTCGCAGTTGCGGGCGCTTCGGCGTACGAGAAGGTCGTGAGGTGACCGTTCCGTACGCCGACGTGGCGGCGCTGGAGTGGGGTCGCGATCATCGGCCGGGTGGCGTCCGGGCGCGCTTGTAGTCTCCGCCCGTGGGGATCGTGGACGAGGACATCGCACGGGTTCGGGAGTCCACCGACATCGTCGCGATCGTCTCGGGCTACACCCAGCTCAAGCGCGTCGGTCAGCGCTGGTCGGGGTTGTGCCCGTTCCACAACGAGAAGTCGCCCAGCTTCTCGGTGAACCAGGCCGAGGGCCTGTACCACTGCTTCGGCTGCAAGGCGTCGGGCGACACGATCACGTTCGTGCGAGAGGTCGAGCACCTCGACTTCCCCGGTGCGGTGGAGTGGCTCGCGGGCAAGGCCGGCATCACGCTCCGCTACACGGAGAAGAACGAGTCCGAGGGCCGCAAGCGCCAGGCCCGCCTCTACGGCCTGACCGAGCAGGCGTGCGAGTGGTACCACCAGCGACTGCGGTCCTCGCCCGACGCCGCCGCGGCCCGGGCCTACCTGCGATCACGCGGCTTCGACGGCGACGAGGTGGCGCACTACCGCATCGGCTGGGCCCCCGATGACTGGGACAGCCTGGTCCGCTCCCTCAAGGCGTCGCGCGAGGACCTCGAGGCCGCGGGCCTCGGCTTCGTCAACCGCCGCAACCGGATGCAGGACTTCTTCCGCGGGCGGATCCTGTTCCCGATCCTGGACGAGCGCGAGCGCGTGATCGGCTTCGGCGGCCGGAAGCTGCCCGACGCCGAGGGCGCGAAGTACCAGAACTCCCGGGACAACGTCCTCTACAACAAGTCCAAGGCGCTCTACGCCATCAACTGGGCCAAGGCGGACGCGGTCGCCAACAACCAGATCCTGGTGTGCGAGGGCTACACGGACGTGATCGGCTTCGCCCGGGCCGGGGTGGAGCGGGCCGTCGCCACGTGCGGCACGGCGCTGACCGAGGACCACGTGCGCATCCTCAAGCGCTTCACCCGCAACATCGTGCTCGCCTACGACGCGGACGAGGCGGGGCAGTCCGCCGCCGAGCGCGTGTACGCCTGGGAGCAGGCGCACGACATCCAGTTCTCGGTCGTCGCGCTCCCTCCCGGCACCGACCCCGACGAGCTCGCGCAGTCGGATCCCAAGGCGCTGCACGAGGCCGTCGACCACCCCCGGCCGTTCCTGGAGTTCCGGGTCTCGCGGGTGCTGGGCTCCGCGGACCTCAGCGGGCCCGAGGGGCGTGCCCGCGC
>JAEXGP010000401.1 GCA_023450775.1 Actinomycetes bacterium
GTCCAGCCCTCCGCGCCGTCCCCGTCGTGGGCGCCGGCACCCTCGCCGTCGGCAGGCTCGCCATCGGCGTCCGGGCCGTCGGCAGGCGGGCCGTCGGCAGGCGGGCCGTCGGCAGGCTCGACGGCGCTCCGGCGACCGTCGACGAACAGCGCCATGGCCAGCACGCCGCCGACGAGCAGCGCGCCGGACAGCGCCACCCACCGACCGAAGGCGTTGAGCACCCGGAGCGGATCGGTCTGCGACGTGGTGGTCGTGGTCGCGCTGCCGGTCCGGTTCCCGATGTGGAACACGTAGGACCCGTCGATCACGTGGCCGTCGTCGGACAGGACCCGGTACGACACCGTGTACGTGCCCTTCGCCTCGGCGGCGATGCCCTGGCGGACCTCCAGGCCGTCGTCCGACGAGGACGGTCCGCCGTCGGTGACCTCGTTGCCCCTGGGATCCAGGACCTTGACCCCGCCGTCGTCGACGGTGACCCCGTCGTCGAACGTGAGCACGACCTCCCGTGGCGCCTCCGCCACCACCTCGTCGTTGCCCGGCGAGGACGAGACCAGGGTGGCGTGGGCGCCGGCCGTCCCGGCGAGCGGTCCGGCCGCGGCGAGCAGGCCCAGCCCGACGAGCAGCCAGAGCACCGCTCGACGGGGCACCGCGCGACGGGAGAGGGAGGGGCGACGCTGCACGGCCGGATCGTACCGACCGTCCCCGGGCGGGCCGGATGCAGGTGGGACCGGATGTGGGCGGCGAGTCCGGCCCACACCTCCGCGGGTTGCGCTCCGCTGCCCTCGGACGGCACTGTCAGGCGCTCTCGCCGTCACACCTGCCGGCGCTCTCGCCACCAACCAGGGGGACCGACCATGACCGACGAGCTCGCACCGGGCGCACCGATCGCCGAAGGGCTCGCCTACGACGTGAGCGACGGCATCGCCACGATCACGATCGACGCCGCGGACTCGGGCAACTCGCTGACGGCGTCCATGCGCGACGGCCTCACCGACCTGTTCGAGTGGGCGTCGGCCGACCACGCCGTCCGGGTGATCGTGCTGACCGGCGCCGGCGAGCGGCACTTCTGCACCGGCGCCAACCTGGGCGGACCGCAGAAGCCGGCGCCGCCGAAGCCCGACGGCGCCCCCGACCGCGTGGTGGGCGACGGGGCTCGCATGATCCGCCGCGGGTGGCAGCGCCTGATCGCGTCGATCCTCGACTCGGAGAAGCCCGTCGTCGCCCGCGTGAACGGCACGGCGGCCGGCGGCGGCGCCCACCTGGTCCTGGCGTGCGACCTGGTCGTGATGACGCAGGGGGCCAAGCTCGTCGAGGTGTTCGTCCGTCGGGGCATCCTCCCCGATGCCGGCGGCGCGTGGCTCCTGCCCCGGATCGTCGGCCCGCAGATCACCAAGGAGCTCATGTTCCTGGCCGACGACGTGTCCGCCGAGCGGTGCCTGCAGCTCGGCATCGCCAACCGCGTGGTGCCGTGGAAGCAGTTCGACACGACGGTCGACGAGCTCACCGGCCGGCTCGCGCAGGCTCCGACCAAGGCGCTCGGTCTCACCAAGTGGCTGGTCAACCGGGCGTTCGAGTCCAGCCGCCACACCGCGTTCGAGGAGGAGGCGGCGGCACAGGAGTGGCTCATGCACTCCGAGGACTTCCAGGAGGGCCTCGCCGCCTTCCGCGAGCGGCGGTCGCCAGAGTTCAAGGGGTGGTGAGCCGCTCGCGGCCGAGACCGCCGCGAGCGCTCAACCCGCTCGCACGGACGGGCAGGTGACGAAGGCGGCGCGGGTGCGCGCCCGGACGTGGTCGGCGTCGTGCGAGACGTCCAGGCGCAGTTGCAGGTCGTCCGCCTGGGCGGTCAACGCCTCGGCGAGCTCCCGGTCCCCCGCGATCGCGGCCTGGACCGCCTGCGATCGGAGCGCCGAGATCCACTCGTCCACGTCGGCGTAGGGCGACGGCACCGTGGTCGGCGGCGCCGTCACCTGCTCCTCCGCGATCGCGTCGATCCGGGCGAGCAGGACCGGCAACTGCTCCTGCGGCAGGATCGTCCAGCATCCGACGACGTCGAGCATCGGCTGGGCGTCGTCGAAGGTGATCACGTAGCCCAGCCCGCCGTCGAGCGCCGTCGGCCCGTCGACCGTCACCGCTCCCGGTCCGACCGAGGGCAGCGCCTCGAGCGCCGTCCGGACCTCCGCCGCCGTCGGCGCCTGCCACGGGATCCAGAAGTAGTCGCTGTACGCAGCCAGCCAGCCGTCGGGCCGTTCGAACCCCCACGGCGCCGACACCAGGTCGATCGGTGGCGCGTGGTCGTCGCCGAGCGCGAGTTGGAACGCCACCGTCCTGCGGAGGGCGGCGCCCGACCCGTCCACCCAGAGCACCTGGCGGCGCACCGGAGCGGACGGACCTTCGGGCGGCGGCGCGCACCCGATCAGCGCGACCAGCACGCAGGCCAGCACGATGGACGCCGCGGTGCACCGCCCTGCACGATCCGACACGCCCATCCGCCCGACCTCCCGTGCGCATCCTCCCTGGCCGGGCACGCCACCTCAACCGGGATCTCATGATGTTTCATCACGTTTCGTGTTGCATCGGTCGATCTCGTGGCGCACACTGGCGCTCGTGGCAGGGGACGGGAGGCCGGCGAGGACGGGGCGATCGCGGCCGCACTGCGGCTTCCTGGCCCTCGCGTCCATCGCGGTCCTCGGGGCGCTCTCGGTCGCATCGGCGTGCGGCGCCGCCGACGACGGAGTGCGACCGCTCGCCGGCGGCGATCGCAGCAGACCGGCGTCGGCCGGGGCGGCAACCGCCGGGGCCGAGCGCACCGCCGAGGGCGGGCCGGCGACTCCACCCACCTCCCCCCCGGCGAGCACCACCCCCCCCCCGGCGCCCGCCGCGC
>JAEXGP010000413.1 GCA_023450775.1 Actinomycetes bacterium
TTGTTGAAGTGGGCGCTGAACGGGGCGCTCGGTGCGGCGACGCGCAGGTCGCAGGCCAGGCTGAGCGCGAAGCCGCCGCCGTAGGCGACGCCGTTCACCGCAGCGATCACCGGCTGCTGGAGCCGCCGGAGCTTGATCGGCAGCTCCGCGATGCGCTCCTGCGAGAGCATCCCGGCCCGAGGGCCGGACGTCCCGGCGGAGGTGGACGATCCCTCGACGCTGCTGAGGTCGAGGCCGGAGCAGAAGCCTCGGCCCGCACCGGTCAGGACGACCACGCGGCACGCGTTGTCGGCCTGGATCCGGTCCAGCGCGTCGTGGATGGCGTCGACCATGCGGAACGACAGCGCGTTGAGCCGGTCGGGGTTGTTGAGGGTGAGGATGGCCACCTCGGGCGTGGGGTGCTCCAGGAGCACCAGCGGCTGGTCCTGCTCGTCGGTCACGGGTCCCCCGTTCGTCGATCTCGGCCCCGACCCTACTACTTGACAGAGTCAAGGAATCTCGCGAAGGTCGCTGCCGCCGAGCCTCCGAGCCGCTCGAGGACCGATCAGATGCACATCGCCTACGACGAACGCGAGACCGCGCTGCGCGACGAGCTGCGCGCCTACTACGCCGAGCTGCTCGATCCGGAGACCCGCGCCGCCATCGCCGAGAGCCGCGGCGTCGGGCCCGTGGTCCGACGGGTGGTGCGCCAGATGGGCGCGGACGGCTGGCTCGGGATCGGCTGGCCGGTCGAGTACGGCGGTCAGGGCCGCGGCGCCGTCGACCAGTTCATCTTCTTCGACGAGTCGATGCGCTGCGGCGCCCCGGTGCCCATGATCATGGTCAACTCCGTCGCCCCGACCCTGATGGAGCACGGCACCGAGGAGCAGAAGGCCGAGTTCCTGCCGCGGATCGCGGCCGGCGAGATCAACATCTGCGTCGGCTACTCCGAGCCCGGCGCGGGCTCCGACCTGGCGTCGCTGACCACGCGTGCGGTGCGCGACGGCGACGACTACGTGATCTCCGGCCAGAAGATGTGGACGAGCCTCGCCAGCGATGCGGACTACTGCTGGCTCGCGGTCCGCACGGGCGAGGAGGGGTCCCGCCACAAGGGCATCTCGATCCTCCTGGTGCCGATGGACTCGCCGGGATCGAGGCGCAGCCGCTCGACCTCATCGTCGACCACGACCTGTGCGCCGTGCACTACGACGAGGTGCGGGTGCCCGCCACCGCACTGGTCGGCGAGGAGAACAAGGGCTGGCGGATCATCACCAGCCAGCTGAACCACGAGCGGGTCACGCTCTGCAGCCCGGGCATGGCCGAGCACACGCTCCACGAGGTGACCGAGTGGGCGCGCTCGACCCGACTGCCCGACGGCCGCCGCGTGATCGACCAGGAGTGGGTGCAGCTCGACCTGGCCCGGGCTGAGGCGGGCTTCGAGTACCTGAAGCTCCTCAACTGGAGGATCGCCTGGGCCGCCTCGCACGACGAGCTCCCGGTCGCCGACGCCAGCTCGATCAAGGTCTTCGGCACCCAGCACTACCTCGAGACGTTCCGGCTCCTGATGGGGATCCTGGGCGAGCGGGCCTATCTGGTCGACGGCACCCCGGGAGCGATCGAGGGATCCCGGCTCGAGGACCTGTACCGCAGCCTCGTCGCCCTCACGTTCGCCGGCGGGGCCAACGAGCTGCAGCGCGACCTGATCGCCACGTTCGGTGCCGGCATGCCGATGGCGACCCGCTGACGCGCTGCCGACACGAAGGACCGGAGGAACACGTCATGGACTTCGACCTCACCGAGGAGCAGTCGGCCGTGGAGGAGCTGGCCGGCACGCTGCTCGCCGATCGGTCGACGCCCGAGCGGCTGCGGGCGCTCGAACACGGCGGCGACGGCGTGGCCGATGCGGATCGGACCGACCGCTTCGACCGTGCGCTGTGGGCGGAGATGGCGGACACCGGCCTGCTCGGCCTCGTCACCCCCGAGCACCTCGGCGGCGCGGGGCTCGGCGTGGTCGAGGCCTGCCTCGTGCTCCGCGAGGTCGGTCGCCGCACGGCCCCGGTGCCGGCGCTCGCCGCCATCGCGCTCGGCGCGCTCCCGATCGCCCGCTGGGGCGACGCGGAGCAGCGAGTGGCGCTGCTGCCGGGCATCGGCGACGGCTCGCTGATCGTGGCCGCCGCGCTCTCGGAGCCGACCGGCGACCCTCGACTCCCCTCCGTCACGGCCGAGCGATCGGGCGACGGCTGGGTGCTCACCGGCGTGCGCAGCAACGTCCCGGCCGGCACGGTCGCCGATCTGGTGCTCGTGCCCGCGAGCGACGGGGACCGGATCATCGTAGCCGTCCTGCCGCTCGACGCACCCGGCGTCACGGTCCAACGCCAGGAGACGACCACCGGCGTGCCCGAGGCGCTGGTCACGCTCGATGACGTGGCCGTCGGCGACGACGCGGTGCTCGGCGGTCCGCCCCGCACCGACGACGGAGCCGACGACGGAGCCGACGGTGCGGCGGTCCTGGCGTGGATGGTCGAGGTGGCCAGCGTGGCCGCGTGCGCGGAGATGGCCGGGCTGTGCGCGGAGGCCGTTGCGATCACCGGCCGGTACACCACCGAGCGCGAGCAGTTCGGCCGTCCGATCGCGTCGTTCCAGGCGGTCACCCAGCGCGCCGGCGACGCGTACGTCGACGCCCAGGCCGTCGAGCTGACGATGCTCCAGGCGGCGTGGCGGATCTCGGCCGGGCTCCCGGCATCGAGGGAGGTCGCCATCGCCAAGTACTGGGCCGCGGCGGGCGGACAGCGCGTCGTGCACGCGGCGCAGCACCTCCACGGCGGGATGGGCGTCGACCGCGACTACCCGCTCCACCGCTACTTCCTGCGGGCCAAGCAGCTGGAGCTGTTCCTGGGAGGGGCGACGCGCCAGCTGCAGCTGCTCGGTCGCCGCCTCGCCGCCTGACGACCCCGTTCTGTTGCGCGATCTACGGCCCATGTGCCGTAGATCCCGCAACAGAACGGGTGGTCAGTCCGACGCGGCGAGCCCCTGGACCTGCCGTCGCACGACGTCACCGAGCCGATCCCCGTCGGGGATCGGGACGCCGATGGCCTCGAGCACGCCGAGACCGAGCTCGGTCGCCCACAGCAGCGTGAGCGCGGCGTGCAGATCGACGTCGGGGGCGATCTCCCCGCGCTCCTGCCACGTCCGGTAGATGTCGGCCCACACGTCGAGCCGCTCGGACTGGTCGGCCGCCAGCTGCTCCCGCACCTCGGGGTCGGACCGTCCGGCCGTCGCACCCTCGACCAGCAGCGCCCGCAGCTGGCGCCGCTCCGGATATCGCTCGAAGATGTCGGCCAGGACGTCCGCGATCCTGCTGATGCCCTCGGGCGGCATCTGCACGAGCTCGTCGGCGATGTGCGCGTCGATCGCGGCGAGCAGCAGGTTGGCCTTGCTGCCGAAGTTGCCGTAGATCGCACCGCTCGTCAGGTCGGTGCGGGCCGCGATGTCGCGCACCGATGCGGCCGCGTAGCCCTCCTCGGCGAAGACCTTCGACGCGAGCTCGAGCAGGCGCTCACGGCTGGGGCGCGGCTCGGTCATGGGTGCCGAGCGTACCGGCGCGTCAATGCGGGACCATCCCGCCGTCGACCAGGAGCACCTGCCCGGTGATGAAGCTGCCGGCGTCGGAGGTGAGCATCAGCGCCGGGCCGACGATCTCGTCGGGCGACGCCATGCGCTTGAGGAGCATGACCTCCTCCATCACCTTCTGCATCTCGGGCGTGTTGGCACGGACCATGTCGGTGTCGACCGTCCCCGGCGACAGCGCGTTGACCCGGATGCCGTGCGGGGCGAGCTCCGCGGCGGCCGAGCGCGTCGCGGAGAGGAGCCCCGCCTTGCCGATGCCGTACATCGAGACGAACGACGAGAACATGAACGCCGCACCGGACAGGATGTTCAGCACGGCGGCGTGCGGGCTCTCCTTCAGGTGCGGGAGCGCGGCCTGCACCAGGAACACCGGACCGCGGAGGTTGACGTTGAGCGACTTCTCGAACGCCTCCGGCGTGTACTCGCCGACCGGCTGAGCGAGCGCGGTCGCGGCGTTGTTGACGACGACGTCGATCCCGCCGAACGCGTCGACGGCCCGGTCCACGATCACCTGGAGGTCGTCGAGCTCACCGAGGTGCGCGGGGACCCCGATCGCCTCGGCGCCGAGCCCTCGGAGGTGCGCGGCGGTCTCGTCGCACGCCTCGGGCTTGCGGCTGGCCACCACGACCCTGGCGCCCGCGAGCGCGTAGCCCTCGGCGAGCGCCCGGCCGATCCCCCGTGTGCCGCCGGTGACGACGACCACTCGGTCGGTCATGTCGAACAGGCGGGCAAAGGTCTGCTGGTCCATCGTCTCTCTCGCTGGTCTGGTCGTTCTGAGGGGTCGGGTCGTCGGGCTGGGGCCGTTCAGGCGGCCGGCAGGTCGAGCCACTCGGTCGCAGGGGCGATCGTGTACGTGTCGACGAGGGCCCGGATGAAGTCGTGGTCGTTCAGCGGGTCCGACGGCTCGGAGATCTTCGTCCCCTTGCTGCGCATGTCGGCCACCAGGCGACCGACGGCCTCCTCGATCGTGAGGTCGTCGGTGTGGTCCATCGACTTCTTCAGCTCGTCCATGTCGGCGTACATCTCCGCGTTCCAGTGGACGAGGAAGCGCATCTCGTTCGGCTGGTAGGTGTGCACGACCTCACCGTCGGTCGTGATGTTCCAGCGCTGCTCGGCATGGTCGAACTCCATCATCGAGCGGTTCTTGAGCCCCTGGACCGCCGGGCCGTCGTACGGACCGACCGGGTCCCCCCGGTGGAACATGAGCTCGTTCTGCACGACGACCCCCTTGTTCCACAGCGGGTGCTCGAGGACCTTCGGCTCGCCCAGCGGACCGTCGGGCCAGTAGGTGAACGTGCCGTTCTCGCCCAGGTACCACCAGTTGATGACCTGGGCCATCTTCACGATGTAGTCCGTGAAGAGGCCCGACTTGCCCATGACGTTCTGCAGCCACACCGGGGCGTTCTCGTAGCGGATGCCGCGGAACGTGACGGCGTCGAGGTGCGCGGGCGGCGGGGCGTGCTCCGGGTTCGGGCCGCAGATGTTGAACAGCATCATCGTGGGCTTCGCGTACTCGGCGCCCCAGTAGTCCTTCACCAGGTCGATGAACCGCTGGTTGTAGAAGCAGTCGTGGATCTCGGGGTGGTAGCAGACCGAGTCCTGGCCGTAGAAGCCGCGGAACAGCGGCCCGACGACGTCGTCGAGCGTCAGGCCGTGGTCCTCGGGCACCACGCCGGTGACGGTCGCGATCATCTCGTCGACGGTGGTGAAGTGGTGCGAGATCAACGTCGGCCACGGCCCACGGTCCTTCACGATGCCGAGCAGCCGCTCGTACTGGTCGTCGGTGTACAGCCCCTCGATCACCCGAGGCGGTGCCACCGGCCGCAGCGCGTCGTTCATCTGCTGCTCGTAGGTCCCCACGTGTCGCACCCCC
>JAEXGP010000419.1 GCA_023450775.1 Actinomycetes bacterium
CGCGCCCCTGCCGCCCCGGGCCGGCGTCAGTCCTCCAGGCGGAGGGCGCTGATGAAGGCGTCGGAGGGCACCTCGACGCGTCCCAGGTGCTTCATGCGCTTCTTGCCCTCCTTCTGCTTCTCGAGGAGCTTCCGCTTGCGGGACACGTCGCCGCCGTAGAGCTTGGCGGTCACGTCCTTGCGATAGGCCTTCACCGTCTGGCGGCTGAGGATCCGGGCGCCGATCGCAGCCTGGATGGGCACGTCGAACTGCTGGCGAGGGATCAGCTCGCGCAGCTTGTCGACCATCTTCTTGCCGTAGTCGTAGGACTTGTCCTTGTGGACGATCGAGCTGAACGCGTCCACCGGGTCCCCGGCGATCAGGATGTCGACCTTGACCAGGTCAGCGGGCTCGTAGCCGATCGGCTCGTAGTCGAGGCTGGCGTAGCCCTGGGTGCGGCTCTTGAGCTGGTCGAAGAAGTCCATGACCACCTCGCCGAGCGGCATCTTGTACTGCAGCTCCACACGCTCGGGCGACAGGTACTCCATCTTCACCATCTCGCCCCGGCGCGTCTGGCACAGGTCCATGAGGGCGCCGGTGTAGTTGGTGGGCGAGATGATCGTCGTGCGCAGGTACGGCTCGAGGATCTGCTCGATGGCCCCCGGGTCCGGCAGGTCGGCCGGGTTGTCGATCACGATCTCGTGGCCGTCGTCGCGGACGACCCGGTACTCGACGGACGGCGCGGTGGCGATCAGGTTCAGGTCGAACTCGCGCTCCAGGCGCTCCCGGATGATCTCCATGTGGAGCAGGCCCAGGAAGCCGCAGCGGAACCCGAAGCCGAGCGCACCGGACGTCTCGGGCTCGTAGGTGAAGCTGGCGTCGTTGAGCTGCAGCTTCTCGAGCGACTCGCGCAGGTCCTCGAACTCGTCGCCGTCCACCGGGTACAGGCCGCAGAACACCATGGGCTTGGGATCCTGGTAGCCGGCGAGCGGCTCGTCCGCGGGCGCCGCGTTGTCGGTCACCGTCTCGCCGGAGCGGGCCTCGCCGACGTCCTTGATGCCGGCGATGAGGTACCCCACCTCGCCGGGGCCGAGCTGGTCGACCGGCAGGTTGTCGGGCGTGCGCACGCCCACCTCGATGGCCTCGTGCGTGGCGCCGGCCTGCATGAACTTCAGGCGGGAGCCGGTGCGGAGGTGGCCGTTGACCACCCGGACCGAGCTGACCACGCCGCGGTACTGGTCGAAGTGGCTGTCGAAGATCAGGCCCTGCAGCGGGGCGTCGGGGTCGCCCTGGGGCGCAGGGATCCGCTCCACGACGGCGTCCAGCAGGTCGCTCACGCCGTCGCCGGTCTTCGCCGAGATGCGCAGGATGTCCTCGGCCGGGATGCCGAGCACGTTCTCGATCTCCTCGGCGTAGGTGTCCGGGTCCGCGGCGGGGAGATCGATCTTGTTGAGCGCGGCGACGATCTCCAGGTCGTTCTCGAGCGCCAGGTAGCAGTTGGCCAGCGTCTGGGCCTCGATCCCCTGCGACGCGTCGACGACCAGGATCACGCCCTCGCACGCGGCGAGCGACCGGGACACCTCGTAGCCGAAGTCCACGTGGCCGGGCGTGTCGATCAGGTTGAGCACGTGGGACCGGTGCTGGAGCCGCACCGACTGGAGCTTGATCGTGATGCCCCGCTCCCGCTCCAGGTCCATGGAGTCCAGGTACTGGGCCCGCATGTCACGGGGGTCGACGGCCCCGCAGATCTCGAGCATGCGATCCGCCAGCGTCGACTTCCCGTGGTCGATGTGGGCGATGATCGAGAGGTTGCGGATGGCGTCGAGCGAGGTCATGCGGTGAGGGCGACGAGCCGGTCGTTCCGGCCGCGGTCGGCCCACCAGTCTGGCAGCGCGACCGGCGGAGCCCGGCATCACGTCGGCACGAGACGCCCGTCACGGCCACGGAGTGCGCCGCGAGCGGCGTCGCGGCTATCGTTGACCGGTCGCCCGGCGAGTGTCGGGCATCCACGCCCCCGCCGGCCGTGCGCCGGCCGCGATCGATCAGGAACCGGACAGCAACCGCCATGGCGAACATCAAGAGCCAGATCAAGCGCAACCGTCAGAACGAGAAGGCCAACGAGCGCAACCGCGCGGTCCGCTCCGAGCTGAAGACCCGCACCAAGCGGGTGGAGGCCGCCGTCGAGGCCGGCGAGCCCGCCGACGAGCTGCTCAAGGACGCCGTCAAGCGCATCGACCAGGCCGCGGCCAAGGGCGTGCTCCACAAGAACACCGCCGCCCGTCGCAAGGCCCGCCTGGCCAAGAAGGTCAACGCCGCCGGCTGACGGCGCCCCGTCCGCCGGCGCGACCGCCGCCGGACGACCGCCCGCCCGAGCCGCCCCTCCCTCCCGAGGAGAGCGCCGCCAGGCGGGCGACCAGGACCTCGAGCGTCTGCTCCGGCGGTCCCCCGGTCCGACCCCGCAGGTCGACGTCCGCCCTGGCCAGCAGCTGCGTGGCGCGGGCGAGCTTGGCCGAACCCAGCTTGTTCGCCTGGGTCAGCGCCTTCTTGGCCGGGAACGTCGACCCCTTCATGCCGAGGAGCGACGCCGCCTCCTTCTCGTCCCGGATGCCGGCCCCGTCGAGCCGCAGCATGCGGGCGTAGTGGCTGTTGAGCGTGGCCATGACCGCGAGCGGGTGGCGGCCGCCGCCCTGCACCATGCGCCGGACGTTGGTGACCGCCTGCGCCACCCGACCGCCGTCGATGGCGTCGGTGACGTCCCAGGGCGGCACCCCGCCGGAGTCGCCGAGGAACGGTCCGATCTCGTCGGGCCCGAGCGGCCCGGCACCGGGGCCGAAGGTGGCCTCGAGCACGCGGAGGATGCCGTCCAGCCGGTTGAGGTCCTCCCCCAGCCGGTCGACGACCACCTGCTTGGCCGCCGAGCTGAGGCGCACCTCCGAGGCGTCGAGCCGGTCGTCCACCCACATGGACGCGCCCTTGCCCTTGGGCATGCCGTGGTCCGCGACCGTGCCGCCCGCCTCCTTGACCGCGGCGGTCAGCTTGCGGGGCACGGCGCCGCGACGGACCCCCGGAGAGGCCGGCGGGCTCCACACCATGACCAGGCTGGCGTCGGGCGACGGGTCGCCCAGGTAGTCCAGCAGGATCGTGATGTCGGCCGCCCCGGCCGGCGCGTCGCCCGCCGCGTCGTCGTCATCGCCGTCGTCGTCGCCGGCCTTGCCGCCGGTGCCGAAGCGGGCCATGTTGCGCGCCACCACCACGCGGTCGCCGAACATGGACACCGTCTGCGCGGCCAGCACGACCGCGCCCAGGTCGTAGTCGTCGCCCGAGAACTCGGCGAGCACCTCGTCCCTTGCCGAGTCGCCCACGAGCCGATCGACGAGCTCGATCACGGCGTCGTTCAGCAGCACCGGGTCGCTGCCCTTGAGCAGGTGGATCTCGCCGCTCATCGCATGGCCCCGTCGCGTTCGACCAGCAGCGCGACCGTGACGTCCGCCGCCCGTCGGACCTCGCGTGCCAGCTCGCCGTCGAGCGGCTCGCCGAAGGGCAGCACCACGGTGCGCGCCCCGGCCTCGACGGCGGCGGTGACCGCCGCCGCGGCCGGCCCGTCGGACGGCACGAGCTGCCAGGCCACGTGCTCGCCCGCCGCGGCCGCACGACGGACGGTGCTCAGGCGCTCGGCCAACGGCGCACCGGGATCGACCACCCGGACGGTGCCATCGGGCCCCTGCTGATCGGCCCTGAACTCCCCTGCAGCGGCGACGCGGACGCTCACGGCGTCACCGTACACGGCACCTCCGACGGCCCTGGCCGGCGGATCTCGGCCCCCAGCTGCTCGGCCACCTGGAACGTGGAGTCGCCCGGCGGGCCGACCACCACGTCGGCCCGGACGACCCCGGCGCCCTGCAGCGCCTCCAGCGTGTCGAGCACCCGGACCGACGAGTCCAGGACCACCGTCGTCCCGCACACCGCGACACCCGGGCCCACCTGCGCCGGCCCGGCCGGTGGGGGCACCGGACGCAGCGCGATCGCTCCCAGCGCGAGCGCCAACGCCAACGGCCAGCGCCGGCCCCGACGCGACAGCACCGCCGCACCGGCGGCGATGACGAGGAGCAGCCGGCCGGGACCCAGGACCGGCAGCGGCGATCGGGAGCCCACCGCCGCCACCGCTTCGATCCACCCGACGAGCAACCGGGTCGGCCAGTTCACGACGGCGGCGACCGGCGCCACCACCAGGCCGGCCACGACGCCCGCGGTGAGCCCGAGCACCATCACCGCCCCTGCGGCAGGGACGGCCAGCACGTTGGCCGCCGTGGAGACCGCCGGCACGCCGCCGGTCAGCCCGACCAGCAGCGGCGCCGTCGCGAGCTGGGCCGCGATCGTGCACGCCAGCGCCTCCGACACCCATCGGGGCCCACGGATGCGCTCCGCGAGCGGTCGCACGCCGACCAGCAGGCCGACGGTGGCGCAGACCGAGAGCTGGAAGCCCAGCCCTTCGACGAGCAGCGGGTCCACGAGCAGCAGGCCGATGACCGCCAGGGCCACCATCCGGGCGCCCGACACCACCCGGCCGGACGTGGACGCCAGGATCGCCACCGCCGCCATGGCGGCCGCCCGCAGCACCGACGCCTCGGCACGGGTGAGGACCACGAACACGGCCAGCACGGCGAGCCCGAGCACCCACCGGGTGCGCAGATCGAGGCGGACCATCACCGGCCGCGCCAGCAGCAGGACGAATGCGACGTTCTGCCCGCTCACGGCGAGCAGGTGGCCCAGGCCGGTGGCCTGGAACCGGAACCGATCGACGTCGGTCTGCGCCCGGTCGTCGCCGACCACGAGCCCCATGAACAGGGCGCGGCCGCTGGCGCCGAACGACGCCGCACCGTCGGCGAGCAGCGAGTGCACGCCGTTGGCCCAGCGGAACCAGGGCGCGGCCGGCGGCCCACGGCCGATGTCGGCCACCGTGAGCCGTCCGGCGAGGTGGCGGGACCGCCGCCATCCCTCGGGCGCGTTCCGGAACGGCGCGGGCCGACCCGCCACGACCACGTGGTCGCCCATCAGCAGCGGGCGCAGCACCCACTCGTCGTCCCGGGCCACCTGCGCCTGCCACCGCCGTCCGTCGATGCGCAGCTCGACCGTGGTGCCGAACCGACCCGGCTGCGGGTCGGTGACCAGCTGCGCCACGCCCTCCACCCGGTCCGGCAGCGGTGCGTCCAACGCGCGCAGCGCGGCGTCGCTGCGACCGCCGGCCACCAGCGCGAGCGCCACGGCCACCTCGACCGGACGGCGGTGCACGAACGCCACGAGCACCGTCGCCACCACGAGCGGGACCGGCACCCGGAGCCCGACGTGGGCGCACCACGCCACCAGCACGGCGGTGGCGATCAGTCCGGCGTCGCTCATCCGCCGCTCACCGTCACCAGATCGCGGAGCGCCTCGAGCTTGGCCTCGCCGATGCCGCGGACGTCGAGCAGGGCGTCCACCGAGCGGAAGGGACCGTGCTCGTCGCGGTGGGCGACGATCGCTGCGGCGGTGCTCGGCCCGACCCCCGGCAGCTCGTCGAGCTGCGCGGCATCCGCGCCGTTCAGGTCGAGCGGGCCCGCGGTCGCCCCGGGCGCCCCCGCCGCTCCCCCGCTGCCGCCGGGTCCCTGCGGCGCGAGCTCCACCGGCGGCGCCTGACCCACGAGCGGGATGGC
>JAEXGP010000160.1 GCA_023450775.1 Actinomycetes bacterium
TCGGCGTCGGCGACCCGCTCGTCGACGTCGACCTGGCCGCCGCCCGCCGCTCGGTCATGGCGCTCCCCGGGGTCGCCTCGGCACGCGTCGAGCGCGACTGGCCCGGCACGATCCGCATCTCGGTCACCGACGAGGCCGCGCTGGCGGTGGTGGTCGCGGACGAGCGCCGCACGGTGGTCGCCCGCGGCGGCCGGGTGCTCGGACCGGCGGTGGGCGAGGACGTCGAGGACGGCGTGGCCGCCGACGGCCTGCCCGAGGTCCGGGTCGAGGACTCGTCGCTGGTCGCCGGGCTCGAGCCGGGAGCGTCGGTGCCCGAACCGCTCGCCGCCACGCTCGTCGTCGTGGAGCAGCTCCCCCAGCAGCTGTCGTCCCGCCTCGGAGCGGTCGAGGTGTCCGACGGGGGCTCGCTGAGGTTCGTCCTCGCCGACGACGCCGGCGTGGTCGAGTTCGGGCGACCCGAGGAGGTGCCGGCCAAGCTGCTGTCGGCCGCGAGCGTCCTCGCCGGTGCGCGGCTGGAGTGCCTGGAGGTCCTGGACGTCCGCGAGCCCGGTCGGCCGACGATCAGCCGCCGCGACGGGTGCGCCGTCGGACCCCCGACCGTCGGTGCGTCGACCACCGTCCCGACCACCACGACCCCGTCGAAGCGCACCGCCGGCACGTCGGGGACCGCCACGAAGGGCGCGACCACCACCACGGCGTCGGGGGGTGCCGGGTGACGGTCGTTGCTTCCGACTCTCAGGCGGCCGTAACCTCGCCTGTCGCATCACCGGGCCACGAACGCGCCCCGGTTTCTGGAGGTGTCTGAGACCGATGGCCCACAACCCGCAGAACTACCTCGCCGTCATCAAGGTGATCGGCGTCGGCGGTGGCGGCTGCAACGCGGTCAACCGGATGATCGACGCCGGGCTCAAGGGCGTGGAGTTCATCGCCATCAACACCGATGCGCAGGCGCTGCTCATGAGCGACGCCGACATCAAGCTCGACATCGGTCGTGAGCTCACCCGTGGTCTGGGCGCCGGGTCGGACCCCGAGGTCGGTCGCCAGGCGGCCGAGGACCACCGGTCCGAGATCGAAGAGGTCCTCCGCGGCGCCGACATGGTGTTCGTGACCGCGGGCGAGGGCGGCGGCACCGGCACCGGTGCGGCACCGGTCGTGGCCGAGATCGGCAAGTCGCAGGGCGCGCTCACGATCGCGGTCGTGACCCGTCCGTTCGGCTTCGAGGGTCGCCGGCGCAGCGTCCAGGCCGACCAGGGCATCGGCAAGCTCAAGGAGAAGGTCGACACCCAGATCGTCATCCCGAACGACCGGCTGCTCACCGTCGCCAACGACAAGACCTCGGTGCTCAACGCGTTCAAGATGGCCGACGAGGTCCTGCTCCAGGGCGTCCAGGGCATCACCGACCTCATCACCACGCCGGGCCTCATCAACACCGACTTCGCCGACGTGCGCATGATCATGAACGACGCCGGCAGCGCGCTCATGGGCGTCGGCTACGCCACCGGCGAGGGCCGCGCGCTCCACGCGGCGCGCCAGGCGATCTCATCGCCGCTGCTCGAGGCCGCCATCGACGGCGCCCGCGGCATCCTGCTCAACATCTCGGGCGGCTCGGACCTGGGCCTGTTCGAGGTCAACGAGGCCGCGCAGGTGATCCACGAGGTGGCGCACCCCGAGGCCAACATCATCTTCGGTGCGGTGATCGACGACGAGCTCGGCGACGAGGTCCGCATCACGGTCATCGCCGCCGGCTTCGAGCGGTGGGACGAGTCGAAGGGCAGCCGCCGCCCGTCCGGCGCGGCGAGCGGCGCCGGCCGCGAGGAGGAGCGTCCGAGCTCGATCGGCGACGTGTTCGCCGAGAACGACGACGACGAGCTCTTCGGTGGGGACGACGACTTCGACGTCCCGTCCTTCCTGAAGTGACGCAGCCGGGCTGATCGCCGTGCCCCGTCGGGAGGTCCACCACGCAGAGGGCCTGCCGTCCGCGCACCTCGCGTTCACCGACGCGAGCGACGGCGACCTGCGCGTCCCCGCGGCCGGGCTCGGCGAGTCCGACGAGGTCGCGGCCCGGCGGCAGCGGATCGCGCCGCACCCGTGGACGTGGCTGCGCCAGGTGCACGGTCGCCGCGTGGTCGAGGCCGACGCCCCCGGCCTGTGGCAGGGGACCGAGGCCGACGCCGCGGTGTCGTCGACGATCGGCGCCGTGCTGTCGGTCCACACCGCCGACTGCGCCGGCGTGGTGCTCGTCGGCGACGGAGAGGACCCGGTCACCGAGGAGCCGATCCGAGTGGTCGGAGCGGCCCACGCGGGGTGGCGCGGTCTGCAGGACGGGGTGATCGAGGCGACCGTCGACGCCATGCGGCGGCTCGGGGCGCAGCGGTTCCTGTGGGACCTGGGCCCGTGCATCTCGCCCGCGGCGTACGAGTTCGGCGAACGGGAGCTGGACGAGCTGTGCGAGCGGCTCGGCGACGAGCTCCGCTCGAGCACCCTCGACGGCGCACCCGCGCTCGACGTCCGCGCCGGCGTGCGTGCCGCGCTCGCCCGGTCCGACGTCGACGCCGGCCCGGGCAGCGGCCCCGACGTGGTGCCGTGCACCGCGCTCGACGAGGGCTTCTTCTCCTGGCGGGCCCGCCAGGACGCCGGCCGCCAGGCCGCGGTCGTGTGGTTGGCCCCCGACGACCACGACTACCCCTGGCACCTGTGACCGACGGGATGCCGGTGCCGGCCGACCCGCTGCTCGTCGAGCGGATCGCCGAGCGCCGCGACGAGCTGCAGCGACGGATCTCGGCACGCACCGACCGTGCGGTCCGCATCGTGTGCGTCACCAAGGCCCATCCGCCCGAGGTCGCCGCGGCGGCGCTCGCGGCCGGGTTCCGGGACCTCGGCGAGAACTACGCGCAGGAGCTGCGCGACAAGGCCGCCCAGCTCTCGTCGGGACCCGACGGCGCGCCGACGTGGCACTTCATCGGGCGACTGCAGACCAACAAGGTCCGGCTCATCTCGGGCGTCGTCGGACTGTGGCAGTCGGTGGACCGGGCGTCGCTCGCCGAGCAGATCGCGCGCCGCGCCGCCGGCGCGTCGGTGCTGGTGCAGCTCGACCTGGCCGGCCTGCCCGACCGCGGCGGGTGCCCGCCCGACGAGGCACCGGCGCTGGTCGAGCGGTGTCGAGCGCTCGGCCTGGACGTCCGTGGCCTGATGGGGGTGGGTCCGCCCGGCGAACCCGAGCTCGCTCGCCCGGGGTTCCGGCTGCTCTCGTCCGTGGCGGACGACCTGGAGCTGCCCGAGCGGTCGATGGGGATGAGCGCGGACCTCGACGTCGCGGTCGACGAGGGGGCCACGATCGTCCGGGTGGGCTCGGCGCTGGTGGGCGCCCGTCCGCCGCGGGTCTGAACGCCGTGGTCCCGGAGCAGGAACACGTCGAGCAGGAAACCGTCGAACAGACCGCCGTCGTGGTGCGGGCGGCCGGGCGGGACGTGCACGGGAAGTGAACGGGACGTGACCCAGCGGTCCATCCCGGCGGGTCACCCGCCACTACACTCCGCGGCCGAGGAGCGAGGATGTCGAACTTCATGAAGAACGCACGCTCGTGGTTGGGACTGGGACAGGACCCCTACTACGACACCGAGTACGCCGATCCGCCGCTCGACGACGAGTGGATCGACGACGACGAACCCGAGGACGACATCGTCGACGTCGCCCCCGCCGCGCCCGCTCCCGTCCGTCCCCGGGCCGTGCCCCAGCGCCGCACCAGCGCGGGTCCCAACGTGCGGTCCGTCCCCGGGCCCGGCTCGGAGCCCGACGACGGCGACGGCGGCGTCCGCGTCATCTCCTCCACCCCCGGCACCGGACCCGATGCCGACCACGGCCGCGGCGTCGTCCGCCCGCTGCCGGGCGTGGCC
>JAEXGP010000074.1 GCA_023450775.1 Actinomycetes bacterium
ATGGGCGGCACCAAGAACTTCACCCAGACGTTCTCCGGCGCCGACGGCGTGCACACCTACACGTTCCAGTCGGGCCCGGCCTGACGGACGGACGCCCCGGTCAGCGCTGACCGAGGAACTGCGGAACGGCCCCGGGCATCGCCCGGGGCCGTTCCGCATCCGGGGTGCGGCACGGCCGCCGGCGGGTGACGACCCACCCGCCGGACCGGCGGTCAGCCCTTGGGTGCAACGTCCGGCGACTTCATGGCCGCCGTGCCGATCCGCTTCTGGATCGTGGCGCTGAGGCCGGGCGCGACGGTCGCGAGCGTGGCCCCGAGGCGCAGCTCCAGGGGCGACACGAACACCTCGGCCGGGTTCGAGGTGATCGCCGTGACCACGGCGTCGGCGACGTCCTGGGGCGACTTGGTGCGCACCCCGGGCGGGAGGTCGATGTCGCCCTCGGCGAACATGCCGGCGTCGCGGATGAAGCCCGGCGACACGAGCGTCACGCCGATCCCGGTGCCGTCCAGGTCCTGGCGCAGCGAGTGGGCGAAGCCACGCAGGCCGAACTTGGTGGCGTTGTACATGCGGGTGTTCGGCGTGGCGGCGAGACCCGACAGCGAGCCGACGAGCACGATCTGCGCCGGCCGGCGCTCCTCCAGCTGGTGCTGGGCGAACGCCACCGCCATCTGGATCGGCGCCCGCAGGTTCACGTCGATCATCGCGTCGACGTGCTCCGCCGTCTCCTCCTCGATCACCGAGTCGGATCCGACGCCGGCGTTGAGGACCAGCACGTCGGCGCCCGTGGCGTCCTCGGACAGCCGCTCGACATCCGCGCGGTCGGCGAGGTCCGCCACGACGACCTCGCCCCCGGTCTCGGCCGACAGCGCCTCGAGCAGCTCGCGCCGCCGGGCCGTCAGCACCAGGTCCGCTCCCCGGCGGGCGAGCTCCCGTGCGATGGCGGCGCCCAGCCCTCCGCTGGCGCCGGTGACCATGATGCGCTTCCCTCGGATCTCCACGCACGGAGACGGTAGTGGCGACGCCGCGCCCGGCGTGATCGAGGTGGGTCGAGAGGTCGGCGGGTTCCACGAAGGAGGCCGATAGCGTTGACCCCATGAGCTCCGACAGCACCGGCACCGACGCGCGGGACCTGGCGATCGACTCGCTGCGCCGGAAGAAGGCGTTCCAGGCGCAGGTCGTCTCCTACGTCGTCATCAACGTGTTCCTGTGGGGCCTCTGGCTGTTCACCAAGGGCGACGGCAACCAGGGCTTCTGGCCGGCGTGGGTGACGCTGGGCTGGGGCATCGGCCTGGCCTTCAGCGCCTGGCACGCCTACGGCGAGAAGCCGATCACCGAGGCCGACATCCAGCGCGAGATGCAGAAGAACCAGGGGGACCGATGAGCGACACGCCCCAGGGCGCACCGACGGCCGCCGGCGCGGACACGCCGCGTGACCAGGCGATCGCCCGGCTGAAGGCCAAGCGGGAGCTCACCGCGAACGTGGTGTCGTTCCTGATCGTGAACGCGTGCTTCTGGGCTCTCTGGGCCATCACGGGCGCCGGCTACCCGTGGCCGATCTGGATCACCGGTCCGTGGCTCGTCGGCGTGGCGATCCACGCGTGGCAGGTCCGCGGGCAGCGGCCGATCACCGAGGCCGACATCGAGCGCGAGATGCGCCGCCAGGGCGGCGCCTGAGACCTGAGCGGCGGGTGCCGCCCGACGTCAGCTGCCGAGCTGCTCGGCCAGGTACTGCTGGATGCCGACCTGGCTGATCGCCTCGAGCTGCGTCTCGAGCCAGTCGATGTGCTCCTCCTCGGACACGAGGATCTCCTCGAGGAGGTGCCGGGTGCCGCTGTCGCTCGCCGCGACCGCCGCCTCGATGCCCCGGTTGAGCCGCTCCCGGGCGACGTACTCGAGCTCCAGGTCGTTGCGGAACTGCTCCTCGACCGTCTCACCGACCCGGAGGGCGTTGAGCCGCTGGAGGTTGGGCACGCCGTCGAAGAACAGCACGCGCTCCACCAGCGCCTCGGCGTGCTTCATCTCGTCGATCGACTCGTCACGGATGTGCTCCGCGAGCCGGTCGAAGCCCCAGTTGCTGCACATCTTGGCGTGCACGAAGTACTGGTTGATGGCCGTGAGCTCGGCCGTGAGCACGTCGTTCAGCAGTTCGACGATCTCGGGGTTGCCCTGCACGGTGGTCCTCCTCGGCCGGATCGCGTCACCCTAGCCCTGGCCCTGCACGGGCGGCACCGGACGCGACGGAGCCGGCGACCCGGGTCCGCCGGGAGTCGGCTCAGGCAGCCGAGACGGCGTCGGCGGCGTCGAGCGCGCCTTCGACCGCCAGCAGCATCTCGATGGTGCTCACGCAGGACCCGCAGTTGCCGCCCGCGTCGCACTGGTCCATGACGTCACCGACCGAGCACGCGCCCTCGCGGATCACGTCCAGGACCTCTGCGTCGCGCAGGCCGTGGCAGGAACATGCGATCGCCATCGCTGTTCAGAATACCTAACAGTCAGGGAATGGCAACCCCTGGGTCGTGGGATTCAGGCTGCCCTCGGGCGCGCGGACACCCAGCCCGCTGCTCGTCCGCCACCCCACGAGCCGATCAGGCGGCGTTGTGCTCCTCGGCCGACCCGTGTTCGTCGACCGCCTCGTCCGCCGGAGCGTCGG
This sequence comes from Actinomycetes bacterium, assembly GCA_023450775.1. Taxonomy (GTDB): domain Bacteria; phylum Actinomycetota; class Acidimicrobiia; order Acidimicrobiales; family Microtrichaceae; genus Dermatobacter. The sequence goes on from JAEXGP010000074.1 coordinate 2,651, forward strand.
TCACGTCGACCACGGCGGACCGGCCCGGCTGCGACCGCGCCACGACGTGACGGGTGGCCGGGGCGGCGACCAGCACCTGGGAGCGGTCCTCGGGCAGGAACCACGCCGGCCAGGTGTCGCCCGGACGGGGGACGGCATCCGCGGGGATCACCATCTCCCGCTCCACCGGGAACGGCTCCGAGCCGTCGGCCGGGCAGATGAGGAAGTCGATGCGGCACTGCACGTTGAGGTGGTTGCGAACGCCCCCGGTGTGCCGGGCAGCGACGACGGACGCGAGCGCCCGCGAGCCCACGTCGCGCAGCTCCCGGGCCGACAGCTGCGTGACGGTAGGCCGGAGCTGGCCGCAGACGAACCCGATGAGCGCCGCCGAAGTGCCGACGACGACCACGGAGAGCACTCCCAGCGCGATCACAGTCCCAGCCATGCGCCGCAGTCTGCCCCCGCCGCGATGGGTGTGGGTCCGTAACCCCTACGCAAGTGGCACCGCGCCCCGGGTGACGCTCCGTTCCCCGGCACGCAGTTCCGCACAGCGGCGGGCATGATGGGGACGACAACATGACCGGAGGAACGATGTCCGAGGACAAGCACCATCTGCAGGAGACCCACGGCGGCAAGCCGAACATCGACCCCAAGCCGCTCGGCGAGCCGGAGTCGTTGAAGCAGGTCCTCCACGACGTGGCCGAGGGTGCGACCGAGTTCCTGGAGGGCCAGCCGCCGAAGGGCGCGAAGGACGCAGGCCACGTCGAAGGGGCCAACGAGGAGTGAGACGATGACGGCCGGCCCGCCAGCGCGGTCCGGCCGTCGGTCTCAGGTGACGGTCCAGGTCGGACCGGAACGGATGAGCTCGGCCAGATCCCCGCGGCCCTGACGTTCGACGGCTTCGTCGACCTGCGCCGCGACCTCGAGCTCGTACAGCGGTCGGTCCACGTCCCGGAACACGCCGATCGGCGTGGGCACGTGGGGCCCCGACGCCACACGGGACAGCGCGAACGCCAGCGTCGGGTCGGGGCGGTGCTCGTCGTGCACGACCAGCTGGCCGTGCGGGTCGTCCGCGCCGAGCTCTGCGATTCGGCCGACGAAGAGCTCTGCGTACTCGTTCTGGAAGACGCCGAACTCGCCCTCGGCGCCGAACCGGATCGGTTCGCCGTGCCGCAGCGGGATCATCATGTCGTCACGCCGCTCCTTGGCCATCACGTCGTCGAACGCGCCGTCGTTGAAGACGTTGCAGTTCTGGTACACCTCCACGAACGCAGCGCCCCGGTGCTCGTAGGCGCGCCGGAACACCTCCTGCATGTGGCCCCGGTCGGCCTCGTGCGTCCGGGCCACGAACGTGGCCTCGGCCCCGAGCGCCACCGACACCGGGTTGAACGGCTGGTCGATCGACCCGAACGGGGTCGACTTGGTGATCTTGCCGATCTCCGACGTGGGTGAGTACTGCCCCTTCGTGAGGCCGTAGATCTGGTTGTTGAACATCAGGATCTTGAGGTCCACGTTGCGGCGCAGCGCCTGCAGCAGGTGGTTGGCCCCGATCGAGAGCATGTCGCCGTCGCCACCGATGACCCACACGGACAGGTCCGGCCGCGTCATGGCCACGCCGGTGGCCACCGCCGGCGCCCGGCCGTGGATCGAGTGGATGCCGTACGTGTTCATGTAGTACGGCAGCCGGGCGGCGCATCCGATGCCCGAGACGAACACCAGCTCGTGGGGCGGCACGCCGATGTCGGGCAGCATCAGCTGCAGCGCCGCGGTGATGCCGTAGTCGCCGCAGCCCGGGCACCACCGCATCTCCTGGTCCGACATGAAGTCCTTGCGACCGAGCGAGATCGGGGTGCCCGGAACACCCGCGGCCGCCCCGTTGCCCGCGCTGACGTGACCGTTCGTCCCGTGTCCGTTGGCTCCGCTCATCGGTCCAGCTCCGCCAGCATGCGTGCCTCCATCTCGCCGGCGGCGAACGGCAGGCCCGCCACCTTGGTGAAGCTGCGGACGTCGACCAGGTACCGGTCACGCAGCAACCCGGTCAGCTGCCCCAGGTTGAGCTCGGGGCACAGGACCTTGGGATAGCGACCGAGCACGTCGCCCAGGTCAGCCGGGAACGGGTTCACGTGCACGAGATGCGCCTGCGACACCCGGTGCCCGGAGCGCCGGAGTCGTCGGACGCCGGCGGTGATCGCACCCCACGTGGACCCCCAGCCGATGACCAGCAGCTCGGCACCGTCCTCCTCGTCGAGCATGACGCCGGGGATGTCGGCGGCCATGCCGTCCACCCGCGCCTGGCGCAGCCGGACCATGTGCTCGTGGTTGTCGGGCTGGTAGCTGATGTTGCCCGAGCCGTCCTGCTTCTCGATACCGCCGATGCGGTGCTGCAGGCCGGGCGTGCCGGGCAGCGCCCAGGGCCGCGCCAGCGTCTCGGGGTCGCGCAGGTACGGCCAGAACGTGTCGCGACCGTCGGGTTCCTTGTGGTTGGTCGCCGTGGCGAACTCCACCGACAGGTCGGGCAGGTCGGCCACGTCCGGCAGGAGCCACGGCTCGGCGCCGTTGGCCAGGTAGCCGTCGGTCAACAGGATCACCGGCGTGCGGTACCGCAGCGCCAGGCGGGCCGACTCGATGGCGGCGTCGAAGCAGTGCGCGGGCGACTTGGCCGTGACGATCGGCAGCGGCGACTCACCGTGACGGCCGTGCAGGGCGGCGAGCAGGTCGGTCTGCTCGGTCTTGGTGGGCATGCCCGTGGACGGCCCCGCACGCTGGACGTCGACGATGATCATCGGCAGCTCCAGGCTGATCGCCAGCCCGATGGCCTCGGACTTGAGGTCGAGTCCGGGGCCCGACGTGCCGGTGACGGCCAGCGCCCCGGAGAAGGCCGCGCCGATCGCGATCGAGGCCGCGGCGATCTCGTCCTCGGCCTGCATGGTGCGCACGCCGAAGTTCTTGCGGCGACTCAGCTCGTGGAGGATGTCCGATGCCGGGGTGATCGGGTAGCTGGCGTAGACGAGCTGCAGCCCGGACAGCTCGGCGGCGGCGATCAGGCCCCACGCCAGCGCGGTGTTGCCGTTGACGTTCGCGTACGTCCCGGGCGGCAGGGGCGCCGGCGCCACCGAGTACGGGTGGTCGAACAGCTCGGCCGTCTCGCCGAAGTTCCGTCCGGCCCGCAGCGCGGCCAAGTTGGAGTCGCGCACCAGCGGCCGGGCGTCGTACTTGTGCTCGACCCAGTCGATCAGCGGCTGCAGCGGGCGCGTGTACATCCAGCAGATCAACCCCAGCGCGAAGAAGTTCTTGGAGCGCTCGGCGTCGCGACGCTTCACGCCGAGCTCCGACGTGGCGGTGAGCGTGATCGAGGTCATCGGCACCTGGTGCACGGTGAAGCGCTCGAGCGAGCCGTCCACCAGCGGGTTCTCCAGGTAGCCCGCCTTGGTGAGGTCGCGCTCGTCGAACGCGTCGGAGTTCACGATGATCGTGGATCCCGGCGACAGGTCGCCGACGTTGGCGAGCAGGGCCGCAGGGTTCATGGCCACCAGCACGTTGGGCGAGTCGCCCGGCGTGACGATGTCGGTGTCGGAGATGTGCACCTGGAACGACGACACCCCCGCCACGGTGCCGGCGGGGGCGCGGATCTCGGCCGGATAGTTCGGCAGCGTCGCCAGGTCGTTGCCGAAGAGTGCGGAGAGCTCGGTGAAGCGGTCGCCGACGAGCTGCATCCCGTCGCCGGAATCACCGGCGAACCGCACGACGACGCGGTCGAGCTCCCTGGGCCCGGACCCAGCGCGGTCCGAGGTGGTGATCGTGGACATGGGACCCCCTTGTCCTGTTGTCCGGGCCGCGCTGTCGGATCGATGCTGCCCGCTCGGGCCACCGACCCCCCGGCGACCCATGGACGACGGTACCCCCATCGCCCTCCACTTCACCCGCCTTTGTTCCCAGAGCTTCGTTCCCAGAGCGGCACCCGTTCGGGTGCCGCAGTGGGAACGAAGCGGGCGCAGGGCGGGTCAGGCGGCGGCGCGCTCGCCGGTCTGCACCCGCCAGAGCGCGGCGTACAGGCCGCCGCCGGCCACCAGCTCGTCGTGGGTCCCGGCCTCGACGATGCGGCCCGCCTCCATCACGTGGATCCGGTGCGCGTGGCGGATCGTGGACAGCCGGTGGGCGATCACGATCGTCGTGCGGTCGACGGCGACACGCGCCAGCGACTCCTGGATCGCAGCCTCGGTCTCGTTGTCGATGGCGGAGGTGGCCTCGTCGAGCAGCAGGACAGCCGGGTCGCGGAGGATCGCACGGGCGATCGTGATCCGCTGGCGCTGTCCACCCGAGAGCTTCTGGCCCCGCTCTCCCACCACGCTGTCGTAGCCGTGGGGCATGGCGCGGATGAACGCGTCGGCCTCGGCGAGCACCGCTGCCCGCTCGATCTGCTCGAGCGTGGCGTCCGGGCGGCCGTACGCGATGTTCTCCCGGACCGTGCCGTGGAACAGGAAGACGTCCTGGGGCACGAAGCCGGTCGCGCCGCGGAGCGAGGCGAACGTGAGCTCCGGCAGCGCGACGCCGTCCATCGACACCGTGCCCGAGTCCGGCTCGTAGAGGCGCAGCAGCAGCTTGAGGACCGTGGACTTGCCGGACCCGGTCGACCCGACGATCGCGTGGGTCTCTCCGGCCGGCACGTGGAGGGAGAAGCCCTTGAGGACCGTGCGGTCGGCGTCGCCCGCCAGCGGGTCCACCGGCGCCTCCTCGTCGGCCGACGCCCCCACGGGCTCCGGCGGGGCACGGTGGTAGCTGAACGTGACGTCGTCGAAGCGCACTTCACCGCGGACCGGCCGCGACAGCTCCTGCGTCCCGGGCTGGATCGACGGCTGCAGCTCCAGCAGGCCGAAGATGCGACGGCAGCTGGCCATGGCCCGCTGGTAGAGGTCGAGGATCTCGCCGAGCTCGGTGAGCGGCCACAGCAGGCGCTGGGTCATGAACACCAGCACCGAGTACATGCCGACGGCCAGCGTGCCGTCGAGCGCCGCCTTGCCGCCCACGACCAGCGTCATCGTGAAGCCGGCGAGGATCGCGACGCGGATGAGCGGGATGAACGCGCTCGACAGGCGGATGGCGTCGCCGTTGACCCGTCGGTAGCGCTGGCTCTCGATCTCCAGGCGGCCGACCTCGCGCTCCTCGCCGTTGAACGCCTTGACCGTGGCGACGCCGCCCAGGCTGTTGCTCAGCGTGTCGCCGATGTCGGTGGCCGCCGCCCGGACGGCGTCGTACCGGGGCTCGAGCCGCCGCTGGTAGCGCAGCGACCCCAGCACGATGATCGGGATGGGCAGGAACGCCAGGACCATCAGCGTCGGGGAGATCACCGCGAAGACCAGGCCGACGAGCACCACGTTGGCGATCGACTGGATGATGTCGTCGGCGCCGACGTCCAGGAACCGCTCGAGCTGGTTCACGTCGTCGTTGAGGACGGTCATCATCCCGCCCGAGGTCGTGTCCTCGAAGTAGCTCATCTCGAGCGACTGCACGTGGCGGTACGCCTCCATGCGGGTGTCGTGCTCGACGGTCTGGGCCAGGTTCCGCCAGGTCACGTGGGCGACGTACTGGCTGGCCGACTCGGCGAGCCAGATCACGATCGTGGCGGCGGCCAGGATCAGCAGCTGCTGGAAGCGGTCCTCGACGCCGGTGAGCCGGTTGAGCAGCGAGTCGCCCTCGTTCACGACCACGTCGACGGCCACACCGATCAGCAGCTCCGGCAGCACGTCGAACACCTTGTTGGTCACCGACATGACCGTGGCGAACACCACCTTGGGACGCTGACGGGACGCGTGCCGCCACAGGTCCCGCAAGGGCGGCGTACTCGAGAGCGGGAACGTGCCGCTCGTGCGCAGGGGAGTCGGTCCAGGGGCCTCGTCGGTCACCCCGACAGACAACCCTGTCCGCGCCGGACCGGCCACATGATTCGGTGCGTCCGCCGATGGCCGGGGACGATCGCAGGCCGGTCCTATGGTCCGGAGGTGGCGGTGCTCGGGATCCTCGTCGGCCTGGTGCTGCTGACGGTGGGAGCCGAGCTGGTCGTGCGGGGCGGCAGCCGGCTGGCCGCGCTCGCCGGTGTCTCACCGCTGGTCGTGGGCCTCACGGTCGTGGCCGTGGGGACGAGCACGCCCGAGCTCGCCGTCGGCATCGGGAGCGCGCGGGACGGCGCGGGCTCGCTGGCGCTCGGCAACGTCGCCGGTTCGAACACGGTGAACATCCTGCTGGTGCTCGGACTCACGGCTGTGCTGTCGCCGATCGCGGTCCGGACACGGGTGCTGCGCATCGACCTGCCGGTGATGGTCGGTGCCTCCGCGGTCCTCCTGGTCATGTGCCTGGACGGTCATCTGAGTGGCGTGGAGGGCGGGGTGCTCCTCACCGCCGCCGCGGCCTACACGGTGGTCGTCGTGCGCACGAGCCGGGACGAGGACCCCGTCGTCGCGGACGAGTACCGGGCGGAGTTCGGGGTGGCGACGGCGGCGGCTGCGACGCCCGAGCGCGACCGGGGCCGGCGCATCGCGGCGCTGCTCGGGGTCACGCTCGCCGGCACCGTGGTCATCGTCGTTGGCGCCGAGCTCCTCGTGCGCGGTGCGGTGGACGCGGCCACCGCGCTGGGCGTGTCCGACGCGTTCATCGGGCTCACCGTGGTGGCCATCGGCACCTCCGCGCCGGAGCTGGCCACCGCGGTCGTCGCCGGGCTCCGCGGCGAGCAGGACATCTCGGTCGGCAACGTGCTCGGGTCGAGCATCTACAACATCCTGCTGGTCCTCGGCGCCACGGTCGTGGCGGCGCCGGGCGGCCTGGACGTGCCCGACGGCGTCGCCCGCTTCGACCTCCCCGTCGTCCTGGCGGTCGCGGTGCTGTGCGTCCCCGTCCTGCTGACCGGCCGGCGTGTGACGAGGACCGAGGGCTGGGTCTTCGTCGGCCTCTACGCCGTGTTCCTGGCTGTGGTGCTGCTGACCCGCACGTGAAGCCCCCGGTCCCACGAAGTGGGCGGCGGCTCAACCGAAGGTGTCGAGGCAGCTGACCGGGACGCCGTCGCGCAGGAGGAACCAGAACCCGTTCGCCGAGTCGCCGAGCGGGTGCGGCGGGGCCGCGGCCAGCCGCTCGGCCGCGGCGGGCAGCTGCAGGAACAGGTCCATCCGCCGTTCGGAGCCCGAGGAGCTGTCGTTCACGCCGCTGCGGCACTCCCAGCGACCGTCGATGCCGGCCACGTGGAGCTTGAGCAGGCGTCGGGCGATCTGGCTGACCGTGAACGCCTCGGCGCCGTCGTGGCGGTGCGGCGCACCGAGCCGCGCCCGGAGGCGGATCCGTCCGGCCATGGCCACCGGTCCGTCGTCGCTGCACTCGTCCCAGAACTCGGGCCACTCCTCGGCGCCGCCGCCGAGCGGGGCGAGGTGCGCGATGCCGTTGCGATCGATGTCGATCAGCGGGCCGCGGTCCAGCCGCGTGCGGTCGTAGACCGACAGGCAGTCGTACTCGCCGGGCGCGCCGGGGTGGGTCTCGACCACGCCCAGCTCGGCATGGCCCTCGAGCAGCGCGGCGACGACGAGCCAGGAGAGGACCTCCCGCCCGGGCGCGTCGGCGCTGCTCGGCCACCGCCCACGGTGCGTGAGCACATCGGCGATCGTCACGGCAGCATTCGTCCCTTCATCACCCGTCCTCACCCGCCGAGGTACGGGTCCTTCCTCTCCTGCCGAGGGTACGGGACTGACCAGCGGTTCCGTCAAGATGAAGATTGAACCACCCTCAGTGACACATGTCCCGGACGCCGTCCCACCGGTTCCGTGATGCTCCCGACCGGGATTTCCCGGTCAGGAGCATCACGAAGCGGGGGGGGGACGGCGTGGCGTCACTCCATGCCGGGCGGCGGGCCGTCGGTCTCCACGTTGATCATCCAGAGGGTGCCGAAGCGGTCGGTCAGGGTCCCGAAGCCGGGCGAGAAGAACGTCTCGCCGAAGTCCATCTCCACCTTGCCGTCGGACGCCAGGTCGTCGAACGCGGCCCTGGCGGACGCCACGTCGGCGGCCTGGTAGCTGACATAGGTGCTCTGGGGGGTGAGGCCCCCGCCGGGCTGGGTGTCGCTGCCCATGAGCAGGCCGCCGGTCTCGAGCATGAGCGCAGCGTGGACGACGCGACCCTCGAACTCAGCGGGGACGCCGCCGTCCTCGGGAGCGTCGTCGGCGCCCATGACGAACAGCTCGCCGCCGAACACCTTCTGGTAGCGGGTGAAGGCCTCCCGGCAGGTGCCGTCGAAGTTGAGGTAGGGCAGGAACGAGGTCATGGCGGGTCCTCCAGAGTCGTCGTCGTTCGATGTCACCACGTCGGACGGCGGGCGCGCCCGCGAATCATCGCCCGGTACGGTCGACCTCGATGAAGATCCTGGTGACCAACGACGACGGCATCGACAGCGAAGGGATCCACGAACTCGCTCGGGCCCTGGCGGCCACCGAGCACGAGATCATCGTCGTGGCCCCGTCGACCGACTGGAGCGGGGCGGGCGCAGCCCTGGGGAACCTGCGACCCGACGCGGCCCTCGGGCTGTCCCGCGCCGAGATCCCCGGCGCGGGTCACGTCGAGGCCTGGGCGCTCGACGGGCCGCCGGCGCTCTGCCTGGTGGCCGGCCGGCTCGGCGCGTTCGGGGAGCCGCCCGACCTGGTCGTCTCGGGTGTGAACGCAGGCGCCAACACCGGCCGGGCGGTGCTGCACTCCGGCACCGTGGGCGCGGCGCTGGCCGGGCAGAACTTCGGCATCTCCGGACTGGCGGTCAGCGTCGACGCCGGATCGCCGGGGCTCGGCGACGACGGAGCCTGGCGCTGGGACACCGCGGCCGAGGTGGCGATCGAGACGCTGCCGCTCGTGATCGAGGCGCCGGTCGGCAGCGTGCTCAACCTCAACGTCCCCGCTCGCGATCGCGACCAGGTCCTGGGCGTCCGGTGGACCCACCTGGCGCCGTTCGGCGCGGTGCGGGCGACGATCACGGCCAACGAGGGCGAGTCGCTGCAGTGGGAGCTGACGCCGACCGGCTACGAGCCGCCCGAGGACACCGACCAGGGCGCACTCGACCGCGGGTGGGCGTCGCTCACGGCGCTGGTCGGCATCGCGGAGTCGTGGCCGGTCGTCCCCGAGGGGCCGATCGATGACGTGGAGGCCACCGAGGTGGAGGTCCACCTCGTCCCCGGCGCGGAGCTGCACGAGGTGCACCGGGTGCCGGGCGGCTCGCTGACGAGCACGCTGGTGCGCCCCAACCTGGGCGACGCCTTCTTCTGACCGGACGGTCGGCTCAGACGGGCGCCGGCTCGCCGGAGGTGGGGTCGGGATCGGTGCTGGACCCGGTCGGGGTCGGATCGGTCGCGGTCGGGTCGGACGCGTCGTCGGCCAGGTCGGACCCGAGCCGCTCCTCCACCGCCTCGACCACCTCGTCGGGCGTGGCCTCGGCGCCGGGACCGGTGAGGTAGGCGTCGAACACGGCCTGCAGGAAGCGCGCCGCGGCGTCGACCACGGCGTTCGCCCGCACCGACGTGAACGTCTCGAACGCGTGCTGCGCGCCCTTCAGCTCCAGGTAGTACACCGGCTGGGCCGACACGGCCCGGAGCTCCTCGACGAACGTGCGGGCGTCCTCGATCGGGGCGAGCACGTCCTTGTCGCCGTGGATCACGAAGAACGGCGGGGCCGCGGCGTGGACCTGGTCGATCGGCGACGCCGCGGTCCACAGCTCGGGGTCCTCGTCGGGATCGCACTTCATCACGAACGGCGCCAGGAACTGCTCGAGGGTGTCGGCCGGCCAGATGCCGTTGCGGTTGGTGAAGTCGTACACCCCGTAGAACGGCACGGCCGCGACGACCGAGGTGTCGGCCCGCTCGAAGCCCGGCTGGAAGCGCTCCTGGTTGGCGGTCAGCGCGGCGAGGGCGGTGAGGTGCCCGCCGGCGGAACCGCCGGTGATCGCGATGAAGCCGGGGTCGACCCCGAGCTCGTCCGCGTGCTCGCGCACCCAGGCGATCGCCCGCTTCACGTCGATCAGGTGGTCGGGGAACGTGGCCGCCGGGCTCAGCCGGTAGTCGATGTTGCAGCACACCCAGCCGCGGCTGGCCATCTGCCGCATGAGCAGCTGGCCCTGCCGGTCCTTGAAGCCCAGGACCCAGCCGCCGCCGTGGACCTGCACCAGGGCGGGCCGGGGCTCGCCCGGGACGTCGGGCACGTCGGGACGGACGATGTCCATGCGCAGGGCCTTGCCGCCGGCGCGGGCGAACTGGACTCGGCGCTCCCAACGGATGGGCAGCGGGTCGGACGGATCCACCTCGGCCAGGTCTCGCAGCGCGTCACGGACCTCCTGGCGGGCCGCGTAGCTCTGGCGGATCGTGGCGGCCATGCCCGCCCACGAACCGAGCGTCAGCACCATGCCGACGCGACCCGGGTTCGTGCGCAGCGCGCCCTTGCGGATGAAGAGGCCGGCGCTCAGCACCTGCAGCAGCAGGATGTACGGCGCCAGCTCGATCGTGAGCCAGCTGGCGAAGAAGCTCCAGCCGAACAGCAGCTTGCTGCGCCGGTTCGGGCGGAAGGCGTTGAGCGTGAACACGGCGTTGTTGATCGAGACGCCGAGGTAGGCCCATCCGGCAGCGGGGGCGGTATCCATCCCCTCAGTCTGCCGCGGGTCGCGGGCCCGCTCCTCCGGCCGGCCGACGGGGTGCCGTCGCCAGGGTTGCGGGCCCGCCGAGCGCTCGGTCCGACATCGAGCGCACGGCGCCCTCGCCGCCGCAGATCCCCGGGCGTAGCGTTCGGGCCATGAGCACCACGGCTGATGCGGTCCCGTCGGTTCCCCGCACACGCGACGGTGGCGGCCGACCGTCCGGTCCCGCCCTTCCAGCGAGTATCAACGACCTGCTGCGGAAGCGCCTGACCTCGCTCGTGCCGACGTCGGGCGACGCGCCCACGGTCACGTCGAGCGCGCCGTTCACGGGACAGCCGATCGCGGAGCTCCCGCAGTGCACGCCGGGCGACGTGCTGGCGGCGGCCGAGCGGGCCCGAGCCGCGCAGACGGCCTGGGCCGCCGTGCCGATCGAGGATCGTGCCGCGATCTTCCTCCGCTTCCACGACCTGGTGCTCGACCACCGCGACACGTTCATGGACCTGATCCAGGCCGAGAACGGCAAGGCGCGCCGCGACGCGTTCCTGGAGGTCGGCGACATCGCCAACACCAGCCGCTACTACGCGCGCACCGCGGCGCGGGCGCTCGCGCCCACGCGCCGCACAGGGCTGATCCCCGGCCTGACCGACGTGCACGAGCTGCACCATCCCCGAGGGATCGTGACGATCATCTCGCCGTGGAACTACCCGCTCAGCCTGGGCGCGGGCGACACGATCCCTGCGCTGATGGCGGGCAACGCGGTGGTGCAGAAGGCCGACAACCAGACGGCGCTCACCGCGCTCTTCGCGCTGGACCTGGCGCGCCGGGCGGGGTTGCCCGAGGACGTCTGGCAGATCGTGCTCGGGCGCGGCTCGGCGATCGGCACCCCGCTCCTGGACATCGCCGACTACGTCATGTTCACCGGCTCGACGGCGTCGGGGCGCACGATCGCCCGAGAAGCGGGCGAGCGGCTCATCGACTGCTCACTCGAGCTCGGCGGCAAGAACGCGATGATCGTCCTGGACGACGCGGATTTGGGCCGCACGGTCGAGGGCGCGGTGCGCGCGTGCTTCTCGTCCAGCGGCCAGCTGTGCATCTCGATCGAGCGCATGTACGTGGCCGACGGGATCTACGACCGGTTCGTGCCGGCGTTCGTCGCGGCCGTCGAGGCGCTCGCCACCGGACCGGCGTACGACTTCTCCACCCAGATGGGCACGCTCACCTCCACCGAGCAGCTCGAGGTGACGTCGTCGCACGTCGACGACGCGGTCGCCAAGGGCGCCACCGTCCTGGCCGGTGGCAGGCCCCGGCCCGACCTCGGTCCGTACTTCTTCGAGCCGACCGTGCTGACCGACGTGACGCCCGAGATGACGTGCTTCGCCGAGGAGACGTTCGGGCCGGTCGTGTCGATCTACCGGTTCGCGACCGACGACGAGGCCGTCCACCTGGCCAACGACACGCGGTACGGACTGAACGCCAGCGTGTGGAGCCGCTCGCCGCGGCGAGGTCGCGACGTCGCGTCGCGGCTGCGCTCCGGGACGGTCAACGTGAACGAGGCCTACGCCGCGGCGTGGGGCAGCATCGACGCGCCGATGGGCGGCATGGGCGACTCGGGCCTGGGCCGGCGCCACGGCGCGGTCGGCATCACCAAGTTCACCGAGTCCCAGACGATCGCCCGCCAGCGGCTCATGAACCTGGCGCCGCCGCTCCGCCAGCTGGGCGACGACGGCTTCGCGACCGTGATGACCGCGGCGCTCAAGCTGATGAAGCGCGCCGGCTGGCGCTGAGCGTCCCGGCGGCCGCACTCGTCGACGGCCCGAACTCGGGGGATCTCGACAGGTGATCCGTCGGAATCCCCCCAAGTTCGGCTGCGCGCTGAGCCCAGCACGTACTGTCGCCCGCCATGACGACCGTGGTGATCACCGGCGTGGCCAGCGGCATGGGCGCCGCGCTGCGCGACCGACTCGAGGGGCAGGGCGCGACGGTGATCGGCGTCGACCTGCCCGGCACCGGTGCCACCGTCGAGGCCGACCTGGCGGCGGTCGACGGGCGCACCGCCATGGCGGCGGCCGTGACGGAGCGATCGGGCGGCGCGATCGACGGGTTGGTCGCCGGCGCGGGCATGCAGTCGATGGACGGCCAGCTGGCGGGGCGCACCGTCCGGACCAACTACTTCGGCGCCGTGGCCACGCTCGAACTGCTCCGGCCGCTGCTGGCGAACGGCACCGACGCGTCGGCCGTGGCGATCTCGTCCAACTCGACCACCACCCAGCCGGGCTACCCGGCGCACCTGGCCGGCGTCCTGCTGGCGGGCGACGAGGAGGCGGCCGTCACCGCGGTCGGCGACGACGCGATCAGCGCCTATCCGATCTCCAAGCTGGCACTCGGGCGATGGGTCCGCCGCCACGCGACGACCGACGAGTGGATCGGCAGCGGGATCCGGCTCAACGCGATCGCGCCGGGCTTCGTCGACACCGCGATGACCGCCGGGACCTGGGACTTCGTGTCGTCGCTCGGCGACACCTATCCGATCCCGATCGGACGGCCCGGACGCGCCGAGGAGATGGCGGCGCTGCTGGCGTTCCTGCTGTCGCCGGACGCTGGGTTCTTCGTGGGCTCGTTCATCACCGCGGACGGAGGGACCGAGGCGCGGGTCCGGGCCGACGACTGGCCGGGCGCCCGCTGACCGTCCCCTGAACGCCCCCGGGCGCCGGCCGGGGGCCGACCTCCCGACGGAAGGGCGCCGCTCCGGCGCTGGCAGACTGTCGCCCATGACGACCGTGATCCGGGGCGGACTGGTGGTGGACGGGACCGGCGCCGAGGGGCGCGTCGCCGACGTCGTCATCGACGACGGGACCGTCACGGCGATCGGCGCGGACCTGGAGGTGCCGGCGGGCGCCGAGGTGATCGACGCAGAGGGCTGCTGGGTCACGCCCGGCTTCATCGACCTCCACACGCACTACGACGCGGAGCTGGAGTTCGACCCCGCGCTCGAGGAGTCGGTCCGCCACGGCGTCACGACCGTGCTGATCGGTTCGTGCGGTCTGAGCTTCGCCGTCGGCGAACCCGAGGACCTGGCCGACATGTTCTGCCGCGTCGAGGGCGTGCCCCGTGCCGACGTGCTCCCCATGCTGGAGAAGCTGAAGGACTGGACGACCCCGGCCGAGTACCTCGATCACCTGGACGACCTGCCGCTCGGTCCGAACGTCTGCTCATTCCTCGGCCACTCCGCCGTGAGGGCGTCGGTCATGGGGCTCGGCCGGTCGCTCGACGACGGCGTGCGGCCGACCGCCGGCGAGCTCGGCCGCATGGTCGTCATGCTCGACGAGGCGCTCGACGCCGGCTACCTGGGCCTGTCGATCAACACGCTGCCCTGGGACAAGATGGACGGCGATCGGTACCGCAGCCGCCCGACCCCGTCGGTGTTCGCCGGCTGGAAGGAGTACCGGCGGCTCGCCTCGGTGCTCCGAGAGCGCGACGCCGTGTTCGAAGGCGTGCCCGACATCTCGGGTCGTTGGAACCTCGTCCTGTTCGCCGGCATCGCCAGCGGCGTCGGTCGCAAGCCGCTGCGCACCACGATCATCTCGCTGATGGACGTCAAGGCCGCGCCGGGCACCTACAAGGTGTTCGCGAGCGCCTACGCACTGGCCCGTCGCGCACTCAAGGCCGACGTCCGGCTGCAGGCGCTGCCCCAGGCGTTCCGGCTGTGGACCGACGGCTTGGAGAACCCGGTGATCGAGGAGATCGGCGCGGGCACCGAGGCGCTGCACCTGGCCGAGCAGGCCGCCAGGTCCGACCTGCTGCGCGACCCGACCTACCGCGAGCGGTTCCGCCGCCAGTGGACCAACAAGCTGAAGGGTCGTGCGTACCACCGGGACCTCCGCGAGGCCCGGATCGTCGGCTGCCCCGACGACTCGGTGGTCGGGCTGACGTTCGCAGAGGTCGCCGCCCGGCGGGGCAGCGACCCGGTCGACACGTTCCTGGACCTGGCCGCCGAGCACGGCAACGCGCTGCGCTGGACCACCACCGTCGGCAACACGAACGAGGACGCCGTCGCATGGATCGTCGGGCATCCGCAGGCCCAGATCGGCTTCAGCGACGCGGGCGCCCACCTGCGGAACATGGCGTTCTACAACTTCCCCCTCCACCTGCTGCGCCTGGTGCGACGTCGCCGCGACGCCGGCCGCCCGGTCCTCTCGCTCGGGCGTGCCGTGCACCGGGTGACCGGTGAGCTCGCCGACTACCTGGGCATCGACGCCGGTCGCCTGGAGGTCGGACGGCGCGCGGACGTCGTGGTGATCGATCCGGCGGCGCTGGACGACCGGGTGGACGAGGTGGTGGAGGCGTCGATGCCGGGGATCGAGTCGGTCCGGCGCCTGGTCAACCGCGGCGACGGCGCCGTTCGCACGGTGCTGGTCAACGGGCGCGTGGCGTGGGACGAGCGGGGCCGCGCCGCCGCCTTCGGCGACGAGCGAGGCTACGGCCGGGTGCTACGCGGCACGCGCGTCTGACGGTCGCCGCGACCCGCCGCGACTGCGCCGACTCCGCGCTGCGCGCACCGCCCGTCGCAGGACTGCACGAGATGCGGCAGGGTGACCGCTGAACCACTGTGGTCGGTCGAGAGGGAGGAAACCACGCGAGGTCTCCGTAGCCTCGTTCGCATGCCTGCCGTTCCCGTCTCCCCCGACGCCGTCCGCCGTCGCCTCCGTGGCGGCCGATCGAAGGCGCTCGGCCTCGTCCTGATCCTCGCCCTCGTCGCCGGCGCCCCGGCACTGGCGTCCGCCGCCGGTCCCATCGGCGTCGGCACCGCCCGACCGGGCGGCCCGTGCATGTCCGGCTTCTCGGTGCCCCTGACGGGCCAGTTCGACCAGTTGTACGAGTGCGTCGGCAACACCTGGCAGGTCGTCGACGACCTGGGCGGCTCGGGCGCGACGGGGCCAGCCGGCCCCGCCGGCCCCGCCGGTCCCGCCGGTCCTGCTGGTCCCACCGGCGCCACTGGTGCGATCGGACCGCAGGGTCCCCAGGGCATCCAGGGCATCCAGGGTCCGCAGGGGGCGCCCGGCAGTGCGGTCGATGTCCGCGTCGCACAGCTCGGCATCCCGGTCAGCATCTCGACGGGCACCGGTGCGGGCGTGGCCGGGCCGATCGTGGTGAACACGGACAACGAGTACAAGGTGGAGTTCGCGGTCAACGCCGAGCCCATCGGCCCGACGGTCGCCCGGTGCTACGTCACGATCAACGGCACGGAGCAGCCCACGGTCATGCCCGCACTCGAGCATTTCGCCAATCAGACCAACCTGTCGAGCATGGGCTACATCGATGCGACAGCCGGCGATCTCGTGGAGCTGATGTGCGAGGACTTCTTCTCGCTCTTCGGCTTCGATGTCTCCCATGCGATCCTCATGCTCACCCCGGTCGGCAGCTTCACCCCCTGACGACCGCGCCGCTCCGAACCAGGTGCGACATCCGAGCTGGGGTGGGATCGATCTTCGTCGGTCCCACCCCGGTGCGCGTCCGGACCGCGGTCGTAGGCTCCGCCCATGAGCACGCCGCTGCAGACGTCCGAGCGTCGAGGCCTGTGCGACCTCATGGAGGAGCTCGGCCCGGCGGCACCGACCCTCTGCGAGGGATGGACGACCTACGACATGGCCGCGCACCTGTACGTGCGAGAGCACGACCCGATCGCGGGCGTCGGCATCGTCCTCCCACCCGCCGAGCGGCTGCACGACCAGGCGATCTCCCGGACCAAGGAGCGCACGCCGTTCGACGTCCTGCTGCGGAAGGTCCGCTCCGGTCCGCCGCTGTGGTGGAAGCCGCTCGACGGGCTGGCGAACGTGCAGGAGATGTTCGTCCACCACGAGGACGTCCGCCGCGGCAGCGGTGACAACGCTCCCCGACCCGAGTCGGAGGTCGGCGACCTCGAGGCGCGGCTCTGGGGGAACCTCCGCAGGACCCACTGGTTGATGACCCGCAACATCAAGGGCGTGCGCGTGGAGCTGCACGCCTCCGGCCACGAGCCGATCCGCACCGGGTCGGGCGACGACGTCGTGACCGTCGAGGGCCGGGCCGGCGAGATCGTCCTCTACCTGCTCGGTCGGCGGGCGGCCGCCAACGTGGACATCACCGGTTCCCGGACGGCCGTGGCCGCGCTGGAGGCGGCGCACCTGGGCATCTGAGACCGGACCCGCGCTCGGTCCGTGACCTGATGGGTACGGTTCACCGATGGCGAACCAGCGCTACGTCGCACTCCTGCGCGGCATCAACGTGGGCGGCAAGAACCCCGTGTCGATGAAGGCCCTGGTCGACACGTTCGAGTCCGCCGGCTACTCCGAGGTCCGGACCTACATCCAGTCCGGCAACGTCCTGTTCTGCAGCGACCGGGACCGCGCCTCGCTCGAGGACCACATCGAGCGGACCATCGAGTCCCACTTCGAGGTGCCGATCGTCGTGGTCGTGCGGTCGCTGCGCCAACTCCGGTCGGTCGTCCGCTCCGCGCCGGACGGGTTCGGAGAGCAGCCCGAGCGGTTCCACTCGGACGTCGTGTTCCTGAAGGCACCGCTCACCGCCACCGGGGCGATGAAGGTCGTGCAGACCCGCGACGGCGTCGACCGGGCGTGGCCCGGGACCGGCGTCGTCTACTTCGAACGACTCAGCGCGGAGCGGACGAAGAGCAGGATGAGCAAGATCGTCGGCACGCCCGAGTACGCGCGGATGACGATCCGGAGCTGGAGCACGACCACGAAGCTCCTCGACCTGCTCGAGGCCGAGACCTGACCGGCGACGGCCTGACCGGCCACGAGGGTGTGAGCGGCTACGAGGGCGCGTCGGCGACGAGCCGGTCGAGCTCGACCGGGTCCGCGCCGACCAGGAACACGGTCCGCACCGACCCGGGCGCGACCAGATAGATCGCCGCCTGGGCGAAGGCCTGCGCCGCGTCGATGGCGCGACGGCCGAACGGGACGGCGAAGCCCTCCTCCTGCCAACTGCCGTCGCGGGCGCGCCCGACCGAGCGCAGCGGCGAACCGAGCTCGACCTCCATCAGCCGGTTGCGCGCCACGTTGGCCTGGTCGGGCAGCGGCTGGGCGAGCGGGTTCATGGCCGTGAGCAGCGCCCAGGACGAGCCGGTCACGCGCGCGACCTCGAGCGCCGGCCGCCAGCTCCCGTCCCACTCGATCTCCAGCTCGATGTCGCCGTCCCAGAACGCGGTGAGCGCATGGCTGTCGTCGAACGCGGCAGCCCGAGCCGCGAGCGCCCGGTCGAGCGTGATGCCCCGGAGCTCCGCATCGCGGCGGGCCAGGTCCAGCGTCAGCTCGAGCGGCTCGCGGCCGATCGGGGCGCGGGAGATGCTCGCGTCGGTCACGTCCGGAGCGTACGGGCCGGCGCCGGCACGCAGCGAGGGACGCGGCGGACGGGAACTCGCCGGCGCGAGGCTGGTCAGATGGACCTGATCACCTTCCCCGGTTGCCCCACCCCGGTCGCCCCGCTCGGCGTGGGCACCTGGGCGTGGGGCGACCATCGCACGTGGGGCATGGGCACGTACGACACGTCGGTGACCGAGTCGACGATCGGCGACGCGTGGCGCACCTCGCTGGACGCCGGGATCGGCGTCTACGACACGGCCGAGGTCTACGGCGGCGGTGAGAGCGAACGCATCCTGGGTCGCCTGTTGCAGGACGACCCTGGACGCCGCGACGACCTGGTGATCGCCACCAAGTTCT
Organism: Actinomycetes bacterium; assembly: GCA_023450775.1. GTDB lineage: Bacteria > Actinomycetota > Acidimicrobiia > Acidimicrobiales > Microtrichaceae > Dermatobacter. The sequence goes on from JAEXGP010000074.1 coordinate 20,984, forward strand.
GGCCGGCACCGTGGAAGGTGAACCTGGGACCTGCACTGCGCCAGTCCTTGGAGGCGTCGCTCGGCCGGCTGCGCATCCCGACCGTCGACCTCTACCAGATCCACGGTCCCATCAGCCTCCGCTCCGCATCGGCGATGGCCGACGCGCTGGCGAACGTCGTCGAGGCCGGCCTGGTCCGGGCGGTCGGCGTCTCCAACTACTCGGTCAAGGAGATGACGAAGATCCACCGTGAGCTCCGCGCCCGCGGCATCCCGCTCGCGTCCAACCAGATCGAGTTCTCGCTCCTGCGCAGGCGACCTGCGTCGAACGGGCTGCTCGACGCCTGCGCCGACCTGGGCGTCGTGCCGATCGCCTACTCCCCCATCGGGCAGGGTCGGCTGACCGGCAAGTACTCGGCGTCGAACCCGCCGCCCGGGCGGCGGAACTTCTCCGCGCATCCGATGGAGGAGGTGGACCGGGTCGTGGCCGTGCTCCGGGACATCGGAGCGCAGCACGACCGGACGCCCAGCCAGGTGGCCCTGCGCTGGATCATCGACAAGGGAGCCGTGCCCATCCCCGGCGCCAAGAACGCCCGGCAGGCGACCGACAACGCCGGCGCCCTCGGCTGGACGCTGGAGCCGGCCGAGGTCGACGCGCTCGACCGGGTGGCGCTCGAGGGCACGAACTCGCTCGCCAACCGCTTCTGGCAGCACGGCTGAGACGTCCGCGAACGGGGCCGAGTGCCCCTCGGACGCGGGCCGGCCCGGCCCGCCTCTCCCGAGCGGACCGGGCCGGAGCACCGTCTCCCGGATGGGGACGGGAGACCAGGGGGTGGTGGCTCCGACGTCAGCCGGCCTGGCTGAGCTCCGGGGCGGGCGGGAGGGCCCCGGCGCTCCGACCGGTCCCTGCATCGCCGGCGATCCGGGCGGGCCCGGGTGGCTCAGCGAGGAGGAACCCGACGGCGCACGCCAGGACGAGGCTCCCCACGAGCGCCAGGGCGACCACGACGACGGCGATCACGGCCGCCTGCCGCCACATGCCGAGCGCGAGCCGGAGCTCGAGGTGATGTGGTCCACGACGTCCTCCCTGGGTCCACGGGCCGGGCACCTCCCGGCTCTGGAGATGAACCTAAGAAGTGGCGGCACCGCGGCAAATGGGGACGACTCCCCGCTCCGGGGTGCGGGCCTGCCACTGCCGTGGCTCATATCGCGACCCTCCGGCGGCTTCACCTGAGCCGTCCCGCCCGCTTACCATCTGGCGGCAGGGGGAAGGAGCAGGGGTTGTCTCCGTCGGTACCGGGTATCGAGCTGGGCGAGGTGATCGGTCGCGGCGCGTCGAGCGTCGTCTACGCCGGTGTCCAGCGACGGTTCGGCCGGACGGTCGCCGTCAAGGTCCTGCAGATCCCCGGGCGCGACGAGGTCGCGGACGAGCTCTTCGCCACGGAGTGCCGGGTGCTCGGCCAGTTGGACTCGCACCCCGACATCGTCTCGGTGTTCGACGCCGGCACCACGTCCGAGGGCGACCCGTACCTGGTCATGGAGCACCTGCCGGGCGGCACCCTGGCCCAGCGGCTGCGGGCCGATGGGCGGATGACGGCGGAGGAGGCCGTGCCGATCGCGATCCGGCTGGCGGGAGCGCTGGCCACCGCGCATCGCAACGGGATCGTCCACGGTGACCTCAAGCCGCAGAACGTGCTGTGGTCCGCGGCGGACCTGCCGGCCCTCGCGGACTTCGGCATCGCGCGCCTCCGGTCCACCACCCTGTCGACCGGGACCGCGGCGGTGTTCACCCCGTTGCACGCCGCTCCCGAGCTGTTCGACGGCCACCGGCCGACGGAGCTGACCGACATCTACGGCCTGGGCTCGACGCTCTTCGAGCTGCTCGACGGGCGCCCGGCGGCCGGCGACGACGCGGACACGCCCCTCACGGTGGTCGGTCGGATCGCCCGCCGCGAGCGTCGCTCCCTGGACGCCGACCTGGTGCCGGCCTCGCTCGTCGCCGTGGTCGACCGCGCGATGGCGTACGAACCGGCCGACCGCTACCGGAGCGTCGAGGAGATGGGAGCGGCGCTGCAGGCCGTCGAGCGGGAGCTCGGGCTGCCGCCCACCCGGATGGTGGTGCTCGACCTGCCGGACACGGTCCCCACGCCGATCCCGGACGACGACGCCGGCGAGGCGGACCGGCCCACGATCCCGCCCGAGGGCGAGCCCGCAGCGCCGGGCGGTGCCGGCCGTCGGCGCCGCCGGTCGATCCTCGTCGGCGCGGGCGCGGCGCTCGTGGTGATCGGTCTGGCCGGCGGCGCGCTCCTGCTCCTCCGGGACCCGGACGGGGCGGCCTCGGCGACGGAGTCGACGACGTCGACCGCCGTGGACGGCACGACGGACACGACCTACCTGGACGTCAACGAGCAGCCCTACGGCCTGCAGCCCGACGTCACCTACGACGTGCGCGATGCGCCGGACACCACACCCGGGATCACGGAGGCCCTGTCGGACATCGAGGCGATCGCGGCGCCGCTCGGCACGGCGAGCGGCACGGTCGAGGGCAAGGTGTTCGACATCGGACGGACCCCGGCGACGCTCCGGTACCGGACGTTCCACCCACGCTGGCTCACCAACTGCATGGGCTTCACGACGAGTCCACTCACGCTCGTCGGACGGTTGCACAAGATGTTCCAGACCGACGCCGACACACTGGTCAGCCTGGCCGTCCTCGACTTCGCGACCGAGGAGGACGCCGACGAGGCCTACGTGGCGCTGTCGATCGGGCAGGGCCCGCCGGCGGACGACTGCACCGGCTTCAACGAGGGCTGGGGTGTGGAGGATCGTTCCGAGATCGACATCGACCACCAGGACGCGTCGCTCCTGGGCCTCGACAAGGCGGCTCGGTTCAACACCTTCCAGAGCCAGGGGTCCTCACCCGAGTTCCCCATGTACCCGTACTCGTTCACCGGTGTGGTGCAGCGCGACGCCACGCTGATCGCGTTCGCGGTGCTGACGACGGCCCAGAAGGGACCGACCGACGCAGCGCCGGTGACCGCGATGCTCGACAACGTGCTGGACCGCCTGCCGCGCTGAGGCGGCTCCCCGGCTGGACCGGCAGGCCGTCAGCGACCGTCGTGGCTGGCCAGCGGTCGGGCGCCCGACGGGTCGGTCGGTGCCCGTCGCGGACCGGCGGGTGGGCTCGAGTCCCCGGCGCGCCGGAGCCGGGCGCCGACCCAGCACGACAGCAGCAGGCTGCCGACGAGGACGACGACGAGCCCGACGATCATCGGTCCGTCGCCCGGGTGGGGCCGTGGTGCACCGGCATGAGCGCTCCTGCGAGCGCACGGGGCGACGGGCGCACCGTGTGCTGCGCGACCCAGTCTGCCGAAGGCGCCTCGCCCAGCACGCGGATGGTCCACCGGTCCCCCCCCGTCCGGGGGAGCACGGCCCGGTCGGCGACGCCGATCAGGCGATGGCGGCGACCGCCCACGCGGCCGAGGCCAGCGTCAACCTGCCGCCGTCCAGGCGCTCGGTGATCTCGGACCTGACCGCGTCGGTGATCCGCTCCGCGTCGTCGGGGAAGCGCTCGAGCTGTTCGCGGACCGCACCCATGCGGGACACGGCGCGGACCATGTCGGGGATCCGGGTCTCTGGCACGACGACCTCTGCCCGGACGTCGAGGATGTCGATGCCGTCGAAGCCGGCGGCGTCCAGCACGCGATCGATCCGGTTGGCATCGGCGAGGCCGAACGGCCCCGGCGCACCCTCGGCGAGCGGCTCGGGCATCCAGCCGGTGACGCCGATCGCGGCGGCGCCCGGGACGAACATCCACTCGTTGCTGAAGAGCTCCTGCCAGCAGCAGAACGACAGCGTGGCGCCGGGCTTCATGGCGCTGCGGACGTTGGCGAACGCGGCGGTCGGGTCCGAGAAGAACATCACACCGAACTGCGAGACGGCGCCGTCGAGGAGGTGATCGCCCAACTCGGCGGTCTGCACGTCGGACACGCGGAAGCTGATGCCGCCGACGCCGGCCTCACCCGCCCTCACCTGGGCGGCGGCGATCATCGACGGCGAGATGTCCACACCCTCGACGACCCCGTCCGGCTCGATGCGCCGGGCCAGCTCGATCGAGGTCGGTCCGGTGCCACAACCGATGTCCAGGTACCGGCCGCCGACGACGGGCTGCAGGCGATCGAGCGCGGCGGCACCGAACGGACCGGCGACGGCCGACAACCACCACTCCTCCGCCTCGATCCACGAGCTGGACCGATCTTCCCAGTAGGCGGCCTGGGCGTCGTTGGGACCCGGAGCATCGGTCATGGCCACGACGTTACGCCCGGCACCTCGCCGCGGGGCCGGGCGGACGTCACCGGACCGCCCGCCGGGTCGAGGTCTCAGGCGGCGGCGCGGGTGCGGCGCAGGACCGGGTCCGCCGCGGCGAGCAGCCGGTCGGCGGCGCGCATGGTCCACCCACCGGCTCCGGGCGTGCTCCCGTCGACGAGGTTGCCCATGACCTGCAGCGTGATCTCGGCGACGGACTGCGTGCCCACGGCGACGCGGAGCCCGTTGCGCAGGATCCACGGGTGCCCGATGAGGAAGCTGAAGCGGCGGCCCGTGCGGAGGAAGGCGTCGAAGCGCTCGCCCACCTCGACGTCGTAGCGAACGGGCGCGGTGGCGGGGTCGGCCAGGAAGAGGTCCGCGGCGAGCACGCCCGACTCGAGCGCGTAGTCGATGCCTTCGCCGTTCATCGGGTTGACGAGGCCGGCGGCATCGCCGATCGCGACCCAGCCGGGGCCGGACCGCCGCTGGGTGCTCATGGGCAGGCGCCAGGCCCGGGGCCGTTCCAGGTCGGGGCCGAGCTCCCAGTCCGCGCCGACGAGCGACCGGTAGCTCTCCTGCAGCTTGTTGAGGTTGAGCTTCTTGAAGCCCTTCATGGTCGACAGCGCGCCGACGCCGATGTTCACGGTCCCGTCACCCGCCGGGAAGATCCATCCGTAGCCGGGGACCGGTGTGCCGGACTCGTCGCGCAGCGTGAGGCACGCCTCGAGGTAGCGCTCGGCGTGGCGGGGGGACTCGGCGTAGGTGCGGATCGCCAGGCCGAACGTCTCGTCGGGGACGCGCTCCGCGCCCAGCCGGCGAGCCGCCTCGCCCGGCGCACCGGCCGCGAGCACGACGAGCGGTGCAATCCAGGTGCGCTGCACGCCGTCGGGACCCGTGGACACCACGCCCGTCGCCCGGTGCGGTCCACCACCGGGACGCTCCTCGACGGTCGGCACGGCGTCGTGCTCCCAGAGCAGCTCGGCACCGGCCTTGCCGGCGAGCTCCATGAGCCGCTCGTCCAGACGCCGGCGCGGCCACACGGCGCCGTGGGCCGGGAACGGTGCGATGCCCGGCCAGTCCATCTGACGGACCGTCTGGTTGGCCTTCATGCGCAGACCGTCGATGCGGTGGGCGTCGTCCAGCGCCACGTCGAGCTCGTCCAGCGCCCGCACCGCCCGGGGGGTGAGACCGTCGCCGCAGATCTTGTCCCGGCCCTGCCGGCCCTTCTCGAACACCGTCACCCGCGCGCCCGCCGCCGCGGCCCGCATGGCCACCGCTGCGCCGGCGGGTCCGCCGCCGATCACCAGGACGTCGCGCTGCTCGGTCACGGCGACCAGTCAAGGCGACGGGGGTCCCCCGCGGGAAGTCGGGCGACGAGGGTCACGCCGTCGGCCGGGCCGACCCGGCGACGGCGCCGTCGGACGCGGGGTCGGTGCCGGCGTCCGAGCGGTTGCGACGGGCCTCGGGCACCAGGAGCGCAGCGGCGACGAAGAAGCAGATGCCGCCCGCGACGGTGCCCGCGTTGTCCAGCCACAGGTTCACCAGGTCACCGCTCGACGGGAGCGTGTAGGCGCCGATCGCCGAGAGCCCGAAGAACACCGAGCCGGCCAGGTTGAGCACGACGATCCACCACGAGACGTCGCGGACGCGCAGGCGTCCGGCGGAGTGGCAGACCTCTGCCCACGCCAGGTAGCTCGCGACGAGGAAGCAGACCGAGCCGATCGCGTCGGGTCGCCACACGAGCCGGTTCTCCTGGTGCACGTCCCAGTTGTCGTACATGGCCAGGAAGGTCATGACGTTGAAGTAGACGGTGCCGACGAGCTGCACGCCGGTCGACCACCAGTCGATCGAGCGCGGTCGCCAGGACACCAGGGCGAGCGGACCACGCCGGCGGGGACCGTCGCCGATCGCATCGGGGGCGTTGCTCGCCTCCACGAAGCACAGGTACGAGGCCGACGTGAAGAAGATCGACCCCACGAAGAACGTGAGGCCCACCCAGCGCGGTCCGACCCACTGCTCGTAGGACGGCAGCGGGCCGACGGTGAAGCAGGTGGAGCCGATGCAGAACAGCACCGCGATCCACCACGTGCGCCGCGGCACGCCCGGACGGTCCAGGCCCTTCCGGTGGTCGCGCGACCGCCAGATGCGGTGCGTGCCGTCGGCCAGCCGGTACTCGACGCGCGTGGTGAACGGGCCCAGCCCGCGGGTCGATTCGACCGTCCAGCCGGCCGGTGCGGACACCGGCGGCGCTGCCGCGCCGCCGGGCGCCGGTCCCGGTGCGGCCGCGCCGGTCACCCGACCACCAGCGTCCAGTCACCGCCGGCGGCCGACGCGGTGAGGATCCGGCCGCCCTGCACGGTCGTCAGGTCGACATCCTCCAGACCGGTCGTCGTTCGAGGTCCGGGCGCCGGGCCTCCGACGTCGGGCAGCCACACGACGAGCTCGCCACCGGCTGCGGCGGCCGACCCCGACACCGAGATGGCGCCCGACCCGGGCTCGCTCGTGAGGGCGGTGACGTGGCCGGGCGCGGCGCGCGGATACGCGCGGCCGAGGATGCGGAGGAACTCGTCGGTCGGCCCGATGTCCGTGTCGAAGCCGCCGTCGTCCGCTGTGCAGTCCCGGCCGATCAGGTGGATCTGATCCGCGGTCGACGGCAGCCCGGGGCCGCCCACCGAGTGCGGGTCACCGCACGTCTGGCGCCACTGCCACCAGGTGCCGCCGAGCACCCGCCGATCCTCCTCGGCGGCGTAGCGCGTGGCGACCTCGAGCGTCTCCGGATCCGTGTCCCAGAACCCGTACTCGCCGATCCACAGCGCGGCCTTCAGGTCGTCGGCCCCCTGCTGGTCGACGGCGAAGGTCTGCTCGACCGTGAGGATGTCGTTGATCGACTCCGCGTAGTTGTGGGGAGCGAAGACCAGGTCGGGGTCGTGCACGTACTCGGACAGCAGCGCGTTGTACGGCAGCGGGTACAGCTGCAGCGGCTCGGCGAACACCGGCTTGGCGTGGACATCGACGCCGGCCTCTGCGGCGGCGCGCTGCTCGGCGGTCCGGATCGCCTGGATCGTGCGCTGCATCCACTGGCTGTACGCGACCTGGTTCTGCTCGCGGGGCGGCACCGAGTTGGGTTCGTTGATCAGGTCGTAGCCGGCGACACCGGGCACGTCCGAGAACTCCGTCGCCACCTCTGCCCACACCTCGGTCAGCCGACCGGCGATGCCGTCGGTGTCGGCGTAGAAGTTGGCGAACGCCGCCTGCACCGCCGGGGCGGTCTCCCGCTCGCTCCCGGGCTCGCGACAGGTGGTCGCGCCGTCGGTGATCGTGGCCCACCCGGGCGCGCCGTCCCAGCCGATCGACGGCTCGGTCCCTTCCGGGCACGCGGTGCCGTCGGGTGTCGCGGACGACATGCCCCACGCGTCCTGGTGCACGTCGAGCACCACGTAGATCCCGCGCTCGTTCGCGTCCGACACGGCGTCGCGCACGCGGGCGAGATAGTCGCGGTCGATCGTGCCGCGCTCCGGTTCCAGGAGCGACCACGACATGATGAGCCGCACGACCGAGAAGCCGTTGGCGGCCATCGCGTCCCAGTCGTCGTCGGTGACCGGTGCCGTCGGGTCGGTGTCCGGGTCCGCCTGCGCGTACTCGCCGAGCGCGTTCACGTTGGCGCCGCGGAGCAGCACCTGCCGTCCGCTGTCGTCCACGATCCGCTGGTCCTGCACGCCGAGCGGCCGCAGCTCGACCACCTCGCCGGCCGTCGGTACGGCCGGCTTCGTGGTGTTCGCGGCATCGTCGTCGGAGCCGTCGCCGGAGCACGCCGCCAGCAGCGATGCCGCGGCGAGCACGGCGGTCGCGGCCAGTGCGAGGGTCCGCCGGGTGCTCCGGGAGGCGTGGTGGTCCATGTCGGGTCAGTCTGCCGGGACCCGACGCCGCCCGCCGTCATTCCCCGGGGCCGACACCCCGGCGGAGGCACGGGTCGTTCCCGTAGGGTCGCGACGTGGGTGTCTACGAGGACCGCGTGCTCCCCCGGCTGGTCGACCTGACGTGCGGCTCCAACGGCATGGAGCGGTACCGGGCGAAGGCGATCGAGGGCCTGCACGGCGACGTGGTCGAGATCGGGTTCGGCACCGGGCTCAACGTGCCGCTCTACCCGGCCGCTGTCACCAAGGTCTGGGCGGTCGAGCCGTCGCTGCGCTCGCGCGAGCTCGCCCGGAAGCGGATCGACGCCAGCACCGTGCCGGTCGAGCACATCGGCCTGGACGGCCAGCGCATCCCGCTCGCGGACGACAGCTGCGACGCCGGCCTGTCCACGTTCACGCTCTGCACGATCCCGGACCCGATGCTGGCCCTGGCGGAGCTGCGCCGGGTGCTGAAGCCGGGCGCCCGGCTCCACGTGCTCGAGCACGGCGCCGCGCCCGATCCCGGCGTGGCGCGCTGGCAGGTGCGCATCGAGCCGTGGCAGCGCCGCTTCGCGGGCGGGTGCCACCTCACCCGTGACGTCACCGACATGCTCGGCCGAGCCGGCTTCACCGACGTCGAGGTGACGGCCAAGTACGTCCAGGGACCGAAGCCGTGGTGCTACTTCTCGTACGGCTGGGCCACGAACCCATGACCGACACGAACCGATGACGAGCGCCGCGGGGCGACACGGGAGGGAGTCCAGATGAAGGTGCCGCTGACCGTCCGCGACCACATCGACCGCGCCGAGATCGTGTACGGCGGGCGCGTCGGCGTGGTCGACGAGCCCGACCAGCCGGCGCCGCCGCTGCTGGCAGCCGACGGCGGGCCCCTGACCTACGCCGCGCTGGCGGACCGCTCGCGGGCGCTCGCCGCCGGCCTCGAGTCGCTCGGCGTCCCGCAGGGCGGTCGCGTGGCGATGGTCTCGCAGAACGCGGCGCGGCTGCTCACGCTGCTCTACGGCGCCCCGGCGTCGGGCCGCATCGCCGTGCCGGTGAACTTCCGGCTGTCCCCGGCCGAGGTGTCCTACATCGTCGAGCACTCGGGCGCTGACGTGCTCCTGGTCGACCCGGAGCTCGAGGACGCGCTCGACGCCGTGACGGCGCCCGAGAAGTTCACGATCGGGACCGAGACCGACGAGCTCCTCTACCGCCACGACCTCGAGGCGTCGCCGTGGGAGCCCGACGAGGACGCCACCGCGACGATCAACTACACCTCCGGCACCACCGCCCGGCCCAAGGGCGTGGAGATGACGCACCGGAACCTGTGGGTCAACGCCGCGACGTTCGGCTGGCAGGCCGGTGTCGGCGACCGCGACGTCTACCTGCACACGTTGCCGATGTTCCACTGCAACGGCTGGGGCATGCCGTTCGCCACCGCCGGCATGGGCGTGCGCCAGATCGTGCTCCGCAAGGTCGACGGCGCCGAGATCCTCCGGCGGGTCGAGGAGCACGGCGTGACGCTGATGTGCGGCGCACCGGCGGTGGTGGCCATGACGTTGGAGGCGGCGGCGGACTGGGACGGCGAGATCCCCGGCCGAGGCCGCGTGCGCATCGTGGTCGCCGGGGCGCC
>JAEXGP010000408.1 GCA_023450775.1 Actinomycetes bacterium
GCTCCGAGAACCCGAACCGGTCGTGGACCCGGCGCATCCAGGCGGGCGCCCACCAGTTGGCGTCACCGGCGAGCTTCATGAAGGCCGGCACGAGCGTCGCCCGGATCAGCGTGGCGTCCATCACCACCGCGAGCGCCAGACCCAGACCGAACAGCTTGATGAACGTGATGCCGGACGTGGCGAAGGCCAGGAAGGTGACGGTGAGCAGCGCCGCGGCCGCGGTGACGATCCGACCGGAGCGCTCCAGCCCGACGGCGATCGACCGCTCGTTGTCGCCGGTGCGGTCGTACTCCTCCTTGATGCGGGAGAGCAGGAACACCTCGTAGTCCATCGACAGGCCGAAGGCGATGCAGAACATGAGGATCGGCGTCGTCGTGTCGGTCATGCCGGTCGGGGTGAAGCCGAGCACGCCGGACAGGTGTCCCTCCTGGAAGATCCAGACCATCGCTCCGAACGTGGCGCTGAGCGACAGCATGTTCAGCACGATCGCCTTGAGCGGCACCAGCACCGAGCCGAACATCAGGAACAGCAGGACGAACGTGGCCACCACGATGATGGCGATGGCCCACGGCAGCCGGGCCGCGATCGCCTCGGTCGAGTCGACGAAGCCGGCCGAACGGCCACCCACCACCACCTCACCCGGGGCCTCGGCGGCCCGGACGGCCGCCACCAGCTCCTCGCCCTCGGCGGAGATCGGCACGACGTCGGGGACGATGCTCAGGCGCACGTCGTCGCCGGACCGGTAGCCCTGCAGCATGGGGTCGGTGGGCGCGACCTGCACGCCCTCGATGTAGCGCCCGGTCGGGGCGTCGACGCGCTGCACGCCGTCGAGCAGCGACAGGTCCTCGGCGTACGCGGCGACCTCCGCGTCGGTCGGCGCCGCGGCGTCGCCGGCGCCCGAGTCGCCGAGCACGACCACCGAGAACGCGTCGGCCTCCTCGGAGCTGAAGTCGTCCCGCAGCTGCTCGGTGCTCGTGCGGGTGGGGTCGCCCTCCGGGAGCACCCGCTCGTCGGGCACCCCGAACCGGACGCCCAGGAACGGCGCGCCGAGCAGGAACAGGACGACGACGCCCACGACGGCCACCAGGACCGGCCGGCGCATGACGGCCTCGGCGTTGCGGCGCCAGAACCCGCTCGCCGGCGCAGCCGGGGGACGGCGGAACAGGCGGAGACCGTCGACGCGGCGGCCGGTGAGCGCCAGCAGCGCCGGGAGCGCGACCACCGAGGTGAGCGCGGCGACCAGCGTGACGCCCACCCCGGCGTAGGCGAACGAGCGGAGGAAGTAGAGCGGGAACACGAGCAGCGCCGAGAGCGACACGGCGACGGTCAGGGCCGACACGGCCACGGTCCGACCTGCGGTCTCGACGGTGCGCACCACTGCGGCCCGGATCGCCCGGTGCTCGTCGGGCTGCCACGTCGAGCGGGGATGGCGGGCGAGCTCCTCCCGGAACCGACTCACGATGAACAGCGAGTAGTCGATGGCCAGGCCCAGCCCGAGCGCGGTGACCAGGTTGATCGAGAACACCGACACGTCGGTGAACATCGACACCACCCACAGCGTGAGGAACGTGCCCAGGACCGACACCGCACCGACCAGCAGCGGCAGTCCGGCGGCGACGAGGCCGCCGAAGACGATGACGAGGAGGAGCAGCGTGATCGGCACGGCGATCGACTCCGCCGTGGAGAGGTCGCCCTCGATGTTGCTCGACACCGCCGAGAAGACCGGTCCCCTGCCGGAGTACCCGAGCTCGAGCGGCCCGGCCCGGTCGCCGAGCTCCTCCTGCATGCGCTCCGACGCGGCCATCACCGCGTCGTCGTCGCCAGCCAGTCGCACGACGACCATGGCGGAGGTGCCGTCGGTCGAACGCAGCGGCGCCACCCGACCGAGGCTCCAGTAGCTGACGACCTCGGCGACGTCGGGGTCCTCGGCCAGCCGCCGGGTCAGCGCCTCACCCGCCTCGGTCGCCGGCGCCGAGTCCACCGCCGGTGCGGGGCTGTCGGGAGTGGCGGGGCTGTCGGGGCTGTCGGGGCTGGCGACCGGGTCGCCCGGCGCCGTGGCGAGGACGACGAAGTTAGGCGTGCCGGAGTCGAACCGCTCCGCCAGGAGTGCCTCGGCCCGGGTCGACTCCGCGGAGGGGTCCTCGAAGCCGCCGCCGGAGAGCCGGTCGAAGACGCCCATGCCGAGCACGGCGGCGAGGACCAGGAACACGCCCGTGGCGGCGAGCACCGCTCGTGGGCGGCTGACGGACAGTTGACCGAGCGATCGGAACATGACGCCCTCCCCGGGCTGCTCACAGCTGTGAATTCACATCTGTGCATGTACGACTGTGTGTTTACAGGTGTTCATTCACTCGCGTACACTCACGGTTGTCAACCTCTTCGGGTAGGTTTTTCCGTGAACATGACCGACGTCACTGCACCGCCGAACGTGACAGGTCCCGCCGGGGCCGCCACCGACACGTCTCGCCGACGACCGCGCAACCCGCGAGGGCAGGGCGACCGGCTGCGGGACGAGCTGCTCGAGGCCGCGCTGCGGCTGCTGGCCGACGCCGCCCACCCCGACGACGTCTCCATCCGCGCCATCGCCCGTGAGGCGGGCGTCTCCCCCACGGCCGCCTACCGCCACTTCGACGACCGCGACGAGCTGGTCGAAGAAGCCGTCAGCTGCTGCTTCCGGGGGTTCTCGGAGCTGCTGGCCGAGCGGGTCGCGGACGTGGACGACCCCTTCCGCCGACTCCAGGAGGCCGGTCGCGCCTACTTCGACTTCGCCGAGCAGCAGGGCGGTCGCTACCGCGTGCTGTTCTCGAACCCGGTGAAGTTCGAGATCGCCTCCGAGGCCTCGCACAAGCACCTGGCGGGCGACCAGGCGTTCGATGCGCTCGTGCAGATCGTCCAGGACTGCATCGACGCCGGCGCACCGACCCGCACCGACGACGCCCGGTTCATCTCGTACCAGGTGTGGACGTGGGCCCACGGGATCGTGGACCTGCGCATCACGCACGACGAGATGGACTTCCCCGACTCCGGCGCGTTGCTCGCGGACCTGCAGGTCGCGCTCGGCCTGGTCCCGCCGACCTCCTGAGCCGCGCCCGACCTCGCCGGGCGGAGCTCCGGCATCCCCTCAGCCGAAGCTGACGGTGGGCGGCGCCGAGTGGCCCTCCGGGGCGTCGTAGAACACGCCCTTCTCCACGCCCGACATGCCGGCGAACAGCGACCACGGGATCGTCACCATCGTGCGGTTCAGCGTGGCGACCGCGTCGTTGTAGTACTGGCGGGCGAACGCCAGCTGGTCCTCGGTCCGGGTCAGCTCGCCCTGCAGCTGCTGGAAGTTCGTCGACGCCTTCAGGTCGGGATAGGCCTCGGCGACCGCGAACAGGTTCGCCAGCGCCTGGCGCATCTGACCGTCCGCCGCCGCCTTCTCCTCGACCGAGTTCGCCGACTGCGCCGCGGCGCGTGCCTGCGTGACGGCCTCGAGCGTGCCGCGCTCGTGGCCCATGTAGCCCTTGACCGTCTCGACCAGGTTCGGGATCAGCTCGGCCCGGCGCGTCAGCTGGACGTCGATGCCGGCGAACGCCTCGTCGACCGACACGCGCTGCTGGCGCAACCGGTTGAGTGCCGTGACGACCAGCAGGCCGACCACGACGACGAGCACGACGATGACGATGATGGCGATCAGCACGAGGACCCTCCGAACCGTTCGGGACAGTCTGTCACCCCGAGACCTCGCCTCCGCTCAACCGTGATCCCGACCCCCCCCCCGGCCCG